>CAYLLE010000001.1:0-111952 GCA_964384485.1 uncultured Spirochaetales bacterium
CCTATTATTGTCTAAAGATCAATTCCCCGGCTCACTATTCCGCCGCCGGGACTATGCGTCCGAGAATACCGATTAAAACACGGATTCTTTCAGACACAAGATTTAATAAGTAGCATTTTTTGGTTATTCTGTCAACCCCCCGAATCTCCGTTATAAAACAGGTTCGGGAAACTCATTTCAGAAAGTTTTTATCATGATCAGGATGCTTACCTGCTCATGTAGGAACTGCAATTTAACAAAACTTAAATAAAGTGTCAACCGTAAAATTAGAAATCTAAAGGACTTCTTTAAATAATATTCCGGAGCGCCTTTACGGAGCCGAATTCTTCAGTATGACGTCCACACCTTCCTTAAATCCTCTTCCGTTTGGACTTCGAGTAACAAAAGAAGGAGTGTATGTCATCATCTTTAGAAACGGCGCGATATTTGAAACACCGCAAGAGTGGTTAAATTGCCTGAACATGGGCTCATCATTCGGAGAATCCCCAAAAAAGATCACCTTTTCTCGGATCTCATCATCCGAAAGACTCCATAAATCCTTTAGCAGGGACATGCTCATCCCGGTTTTATCATAATCCCCAAACCATGTATTAACATGAATGGAACTGATTTTAGCCTGGGCTCCATGAGCTTCGCATATCGATTTTATCTTTTCCGCTTCGGGAATACCAAGATAAGGGGGTTCTTCCCGGAAATCTATCGCTAAATCGAACATCCGGGAAAACTGATCCTTTGCGATCCTTGTGCCGGGGACCTTTTTAAGCACATCATCTCCTACCGGCTTCAGCCGTTCCTGCGGGTTATCCGCAACCGACGGATGATATATGTGTTCCACTTTTTCATCTCTGTTTAGGATAAAAGCAAATGCCCCGTTCTCTCCAACCACGGCATCTACCGGCCACTGCCGGATGATCATGTCACACCAGCCCGCAGGTCTTCCTGTTATGGGTACCACTTTGTAGCCGGCCCGTTTTAATTGCCATAATGCGCAAAATGCTTCGGGAAGCAGCCTGTTTTCTGCGGTCAGGGTATCATCGATGTCGGTCATGACAATCTCTATCTTCCCACAGACTTCAGCAGATATGTTTTCGATAAGCCGGGGAGGGGTCATTTCTTTTCAGCTTTTCCGGATCGGTGATTTTTAAAGACAACCAAATAATCGATAAAAGAAATAACAGCGAATAAAACTGCCGTCCCGAAAATGACAACTCCGGCGATCCCGATATACTCAAGATATTTTCCATCAAAGCCGATCCGGTCTAAAAATACATAAAGAATACCCGCGCCCGCGGCAAACGCGTAAAAGAGAGACTTAATTTTACCGCCTTTGCGGGCAGCCAGGGCTATTCCCCTCCGGATAAGCAGAAGCCGGATGAATATTATCGAAATTTCCCGGTATAAAAAGAGAAGAAACAGCCATGAGGGAAAGAGCTGATCCACAGTGAAACACAGGAAAAACGTTGTTCTGGTTATCACATCAGAGAAAGGATCAAGAACCTTACCAATGTCGGAGGTTAGATTCTGCTGCCTGGCTATATAACCGTCCAGTAAGTCGGATATTTCCATTCCAAGGAATAGAACAGCCAGAGCCACTGCGGAAGCAATATAAAAAGATCCGGTCCATTGAGGCAGAAAATAGATTATATAAAATAACGGAGCAAAAACGAACCGCATTATAGAAAGTTTATTCGGTAAATTCACAGTTTGATGCTATTGTTCTTAAGGGACGGTGTCAACAGGTATTCCTAAGTTTTCCTAAGTAGAATCAGCAAGCAGTGAATTTAACACCGATACAGCCGATATACTTTCCGTAGAGAGAGATGTGCCGTCACCGTTTACAGTATTGATTGATTTAACATCCATCCCCCGGGACCGAAGCTCAGAAATAATTTGCGGGATATCGGTGTATTTCAGAATTTCCGGAACAAACATTGAAGAAGACCAAACATAATCCTGAGCTTCCAGAAGACTCATGAACGAGCTTAAGCCGCCGTCCAGGACAGCTCCTCCGATATCGGGCAGTACGGCCGCGGCAAACAGCACGGGAACCGCCGCCGCGCCTTTTCCGTAGAGAACGACATCTTTGAAGTCAAAACCGTTCTCTTCCCGCAGCTTTTTTATCAACTCAACTAAACAATATGTCCGCAGAGGCATGACCCCTTCTCCGGAAGCATTGGAAATATAGCTCCAGAGCCTGTCCGCGCCTCCCCAGGGAGCCGCGGTAAAGGGAATCAGGGACCCTGCGGTATCTCCTGTACCGGGCAGATCGGGTAAAACAACATTCGGATGGGGAATGTGCGCATCCCGATTAATCATCCCTGAAATCTGAACAGCCGGTGCCCCGGATTCCAGCAGACTCTTGCGTCCGTTTCCGGACAGCATGAATACCCATTTCTGTTTTCCGTATTTTTTTAACGGAGTGAGCAGAGAACCTGGAGTCTCCAAGATTAGGGAGTTTCCCATGGCGGACTTCTTTTCGGCGGTGAAAAGGAGCTCACGGTAATCCAGTGTCCACATTTGAAGCGGCAGGGAATACTTCATTGAGACTTTTTCAAATTTGGGAATCAGGGAAGTCAACCGTGAAAGCGGATTTCCGGTTCGGGATTTATTCCGTGCTTCCGCTAAGGTCAGGGTGTATGTGTTTTCCCGTTCCGGGGGAAAACAGCGGAGCATTTCCCGTTCTAAAAGAGGAAAGTCAGCAGGATCCAGTTCCTTATACGTTTCATCCTTTTTCAGGACCCATTTTGCCATCCAGCCGGAAAATTGTACTACTTGCTTTAAAGTATACGCGTGACCGCAATTGTCCTGGAAAAAATCAAACCGGTCTGAAAAACCGACAGCCTTATAAAAAGAACGGATCCCATTCACAATACGTGTAGTTTTTTCCGGATCAAATATTTCATCTCCAACCCCCGCCATATAGAGAAGAGGCGTGGGGAGTGATGCCGCGGCGATATCCGGTCCGTCAATGCCTTCAGGAAACCGCCCGTACCACATTATTTCGGGGCAGCCCGCGTACCGGCTGCCCACGGGATGATCCCCTGCGTAGGTTATGCAGCAGCTTGGTCCTTGACAGGCGATCCTTTTATCAAAAATCGACGCAAAAAGGGTAGTTACTCCTCCTCCGCTCACTCCGGTCATTCCGACGCCGTTATCTAAATAGACATCATTCCGCGTTTCCAGATAGTCGATACACCGGAGACTATCCAGCACAAAGTATCGGTTAAAGGCATGGCCGGTGAGATAGCAGCGGACACCGTCATGAAAATGATCATTTCCGGCCTGCTTCTCGGAAGCCTGGCCGGGAGGATCAAATGTAATAGCGATGAAACCTAAAGAGGCAAATGCCCTGGCGGAAATTTGATAATTCGCGAACTGTTTCCCGCTGTGCCCGACCGGAATTACCACAGCGGGAAAGGGACCCTTACCTTTCGGTATAAAAACTGTTCCATTCACCTTCCATCCGGGAAATGAATCAAAAAGCAGATTTTCCACAGTGCAGTCCGGGAGATGAAACCGGCTGACAAGCTGAGTTTTCAATGGTCCGCCCTTAGGTCCCGCCGGCATCGGCCCGAATGCCCTGCGAATGGAAGCCCGTATCGTGTCGAGATACTCTGCCGGGTTGTCTGCTTCTAAGGCCCGGGCACGTTTTATAGCGGCATGCTCAAGCATATCGACGGCGCTGTTGACAATATACCGTGTAAACATGTCTCTCGGATCGGTCCGCATCGGGACGGGTAAGGGGAAATTATCATATTTCATTTTATACTCTCCTGATATTCAAAAGCTCCAATGTCAAATACACCGGCAACTCCCGCTGGATTTCCCGTAAAATCCCGCATGTCCTCGTCAATTGCCGGAGTCGTTCCTTGATCTATAAGCAGAGAGTTTCTTTCCGGCCGAAAAACATACGCTGTCCTTCGGTCCGGACTGATCCCGTCAAAAGGACCGGAAACCCCTGCCGCGGCAGCTTCAGCCGGATTCATAAGGAAGTCATTTTCCATGATTTCCGTTTTAGTAAGGTATTCCGAGATGACCAGATTATTAAAAAAACGGAAGGATTCAGCAGTTCCCTTAACAATTTTCTGATTTTTTTCTTTCAAATACAGGGTATTATTATAGACTGAAACTTCTTTTACCGGTCCAAGGGTCCGAAAAACTGCGTTAGAAGCGGGAACTGCCACATTATAACGGATTTGGGTGCGCCGGTTATATACACCGTCCGAAGCACTCCCGGCCAATGAACAGAATCCTCCATGATTCATGAGAGAAAAATTTTGTTCGATAATAGTGTTATAAGAAAAATAATCTAAAAGCACAGCCGGAGATTGGGTATCCTGAATTCCATGAACGGTATTCCTGCGGATAACCGTATTTCTGCTGTCAAACAGAGTGATACCCCCGGACGAGAAGATACTTTCCATCCCGCAGACATCAGTTATTGTATTATCAAGTATAAGTCCATCATCTAAGGCCGAAATACTGATACCCGATGAAGAAGTGTTCTTGATTTTGTTACCGGTGAAAACAGCATTTTCAGACGGGTATGAATATTCCTCACCTCTCCAGCGGTTCCAGACAGAGGTAAACAGTATTCCCGCACCTTTAATATTTTCAATCTCGTTTTCATATATCCGGACATCGGTAAACCTTGATTTCACGAACTCAGAACGGGCGAGAAATCCGATGCCGGCAGTTGAATGATCCGGGTTATCAGGGTCTCCATTATTGACACCATCAATTCTGCAATGATCAATACTAATATTTGATACGTTTTTTTCTGCGGCATGAATCAAAATACCGTAATTACTTGTCTCGAGGGATGAGGAGTTTGATACCTCCAGATTCCGCAGAACCCACCCGGAACTGTCTTTAAGATAAACAGCCGTGTTAGAGTTATCAGCCTGAATTACCGGTTTTTCTCCTCTGCCGTAAGAACCCACATAAACCGGACGATCCCGGCTGCCGCCGCCGGACAAAACTAACGCTCCTTTCCACACTCCGGACCTCCGGAAGAGAACAGCTTCACCTGCTTTAAAAAAATGACTGTTCACCGCCGAAAGTGATTTCCAGGGGAATTCCCTGGAGCCCACATTACCGTCATTCCCATTCACATGGTCAACATAGTAAACCTTGGTATAGAGAGATTCATCTATCGGCACAGGAGGAAGTAAATTACATCCGGAAAAAAATAAAATCAGAAAGATAGCTCCCCAAACAAGGGCAGTACATGATATTTTTTCTGGTTTGAATTTAATCCCTTTATCATTATAATAATTCATATATACCTGTTATTTTGAAAAAGCAGTATGTTATACTGATACCATAGCTTAAAACTCTTGGGAAGGTTCCTATTCATGAAGCTTAAAAATTATCAAGAAGATGTTGTTCTTAAAGCAATTGAAATCGCGCTGGAAGATCAAAAAGAATACAGTGAAGACGAAGTATTTATTAATGATATTGCGGCATATGTGCTGAACAGAATGCCGCCGAAATATATTATGAGTGAACGCGGTTTCACAAGATTAGCTGAAGAGCATTATATCGAATCAGATGATGATGAAAATCTCGTAAATGTAATTGAGCTGATGATTCTTATTAACAAAGGAATCGAACTCGTTAAAAAAAGAAGGAAAATAGCCAAATCTAATGCCGAGACCGATAAAGAGGCAAAAGCAACAATCAGAGACGGCGAGATAGAATATATACACAATTTTCCCCAGATCGTCGGCAAGGTTCTTGACAAAAAGACAAAGAAACCCGTATTAGACGCGACCATCACCTTGAAAATTAACGGTAAACTTAGTGACCCCGCGGAGCCGGGCTGGATAAATCCTTATACGACAAATGCCCAGACAAACGGACTGTTCAGCTTCTGGCCGAGGGCAAAAAAAAGCAGTAAAAGCTCAGAAACCTTTCACCTAAAAATTGAGGTTGAACATAACGATTTTGACACAGCCGTATATGAAAAAGAGGTCAACACCAAGGGAACTCTTCATGTAAAAGAGTCAATAGCAACCGATGCTGTTATAAGTGTTCCCACGATCTATTTGATCAGTAAATAGACAGGAGCAGTTCAATGAAAAAAGTATTAGCCTTCTCTCTGATTCTTTTAATTTTCGGTGTTATATCCGCCGGTGCTATCGGCATGAACTTTTCCCTATTCATCCCCCGGCACGGATATCTCTCCGTACCCGTTTCTCCCGTTTCACTCCGGGATATCGGAATAAGCTTCGGAAAATATTTTGGTATTGCCACGGCAATATCTCTGGATTCAATCGCGGGCATGGCGATAAAAGATTCTTCCGGCAATCTGCTTGGAGAAGGTCCCATGGCCGGACCGTTCCTGTCGTCAAACGGCTCCATCTATGCCAAAATCAACATACCCATTAAAAGCATCGAAATTACCGCCCGGGGCGGTGTATTCGGTTTTTATAACTCCAATTTCAGACTCCTGACCGGCAACATCGACCGGTACATCGCATCCAGGGACGGATACAATTCGGTAACCTCTGATTTTGAATCCGAAGGGAAATTCGGCTGGGGATATGTTTTCGGAGGCAGCCTCACCTACTGGTTCGGTCCCATCGGTATTTCTGCAGGGGCCAACTACTACCTGGGAAAAGCGGCTCTTTCTCTTACCGGTCAGTATTATCATGACGGGACCCTTGAATCCGCGCCGCCGGCATATCTGCAGAATGTTTATCTCGATTACAGCGGCCTCGAAATAATTATCGGCGGTTCATACAAGCTTTAATCACCACCGTTCCATCACTTATTTCACTCTATTAATGGTTATCGCTATATTCAATGTAGGAGGTAACCATGAATTACAAACAGTTGGGAAGAACCGGAGTCAAGGTTAGTGAATTATGCCTGGGATGCATGATGTTCGGCGGAAAGACTTCGCCGGAAGATTCATATTCGATAATCGACAAAGCGATTGATGCCGGAATCAATTTTATCGATACCGCCAATGTGTATGTCCGGGGACGCAGTGAAGAAGTAACCGGAGAGGCCCTGAAGCGAAACGGAAAACGGAACAGTATTGTTCTGGCTACCAAGGTTCACGGAACGATGGATGACGATGATCCTAATATGCACGGCAACAGCCGCAGACACATCATCGAGCAGTGCGACGCCAGTCTGAAGCGGCTTCAGACAGACTATATTGACCTTTATCAGATCCACCGGCCCCAATCAGACGTTCCCGTGGACGAAACCCTCCGGGCTTTGGATGATCTGATACGTCAGGGAAAGGTGCGCTATATCGGAACCAGTACTTTTTCCGCCTGGCAGGCTGTTGAATCGCAGTGGTATTCAGAAAAGTACGGTCTTAACCGTTTTGTCACTGAACAGCCCCCCTATAATTTGCTGGACAGAAGAATCGAGCGTGAACTTCTTCCTATGGCTGAAACCTACGGTTACGGTATTATTCCGTGGAGTCCCCTAGGCGGCGGGCTCTTGACAGGGAAGTACAAACGGAACGAACCCGCACCGAAGGGCAGCCGTTTCGAAGGACGGGAAGAAAGTTCCAGGTACAGTGACCGGCTTTTTGACGTGCTGGAGGGGATCGAACCGATGGCTAAAGAAAAAGGAGCATCCATGTCTCAATTCGCCCTGGCCTGGGTAAACTCTCATTCCGCAGTCACAAGTCCTATCATCGGACCCAGAACGATGGAACAGCTTGAGGACAATCTGAAAGCGGCAGAGATAGAAATAACCCGGGAAGATAAAGAAAAAGTAGACAAGGTGATTCCGCCGGGAACGATGGTAAGTCCTTTCTATGAAGCAGACTTCGGTCCTCACAGGTACCGTTAAATCGAGAATACCGCCTCAGAGCGAGTTCGCCGAGGCGGTATTTTATTCCTGCTGTTTCCAGCATCATTCCATACAGTTATGACGGATCTATAAAAAGAGTTTCAGCCGTGTTATGCTGTCTTGATGAATAACACTCAGCAATTAATCATTAATGCAGCAAAGGAATTATCAGAAAACTGCGGCGCCCTTACCTTCACCAATCCTGTAACCCACGTGTATAATCCCCTCAGCTACGCCAGGAACGGGTACGAACAGTATGTCCGCCTGCTTCCTCCGGGGAAAAAGAGCCTGCTTTTTGTGGGTATGAATCCCGGACCCTGGGGAATGGCTCAAACGGGGGTCCCTTTTGGAGAAATTGAAAGTGTCCGTGAGTGGATGGGTATAGAGACGTCCATCTCCGAACCGGAAAAGCTGCATCCGAAACGCCCTGTGGAGGGGTTTAACTGCAGCCGCCGGGAGGTGAGCGGAAAGCGCTTTTGGGGATTGATGAAAAAGCGATACGGGAGCGCTTCCGATTTTTTTAATACCAGCTTTACCGCGAATTACTGTCCACTGCTGTTCTTTCAGGACGACGGCAAAAACAGAACGCCCGATAAACTTTGTAAAGAAGAGCGGGAAGCTCTGTTTCGGGTCTGCAGCAGTCACCTCGCGTCGGTGATAAAAATCCTTGATCCGGATTGGATTATCGGGATCGGTAAATTTGCCTTTGAACGGGTAAAGGAGTTAATGCAGACCGGCAGCATGAACCGCAGGGTCCTATGCATTCTTCACCCCAGTCCCGCCAACCCCCACGCAAATATAGGATGGGACAAAGCTGTTACGGAAAAGTTGAAAGAGGCGGGAATCTGGACTTAATCGTCCGCGGTCCGTCCCCGGATCCGCTCACCCGCCACAGCCGCTCCGTGTAAGTTGCCGTTGGCACCCCGATCCAAAAAAACGGACGGTCTTAGATAATGGAAACATCCATGATCACTCAAATACCGCTGCGCGGACGGTCCAAAAAATGGAAGCGCGAGGGACGGTTTACCGGCCATACAGACCGGAACGGTGCCGGTCCGTTTTCCCATGGAAGCAAATACTTTCACTCCCGCCATACCCAGCACAACTCCAAACAGACGGTCTGTATTCAGGGCAGCCGGATCACCGGTAGCGGATAACCTGCTGATCACAGCTCCTGCTTCTTTCGGATCAGATACGGAAACAGAAATTTCAGACGGAAACTCGCCGGCTGAACCTCTCCGGGTCAAGATCATCCGATAGAGCAAAAGTCTCCCTGTACCGGAAACAACCGTTTCCGCCCGGATACAGTCAGTCCTCCCGCCGGGACCCGGCGGAAACGGTTTTCCCGTCTTCTCCCATTCTTCCCGATAATCATTAAACCGGAATCCGTATTCCCGGAATACCAAGTCAAGTTCTTTTATGGCAAGAGGAACCGCGTATCCCGGTTCATTGGTGTAGTGAAGCAGTGTATCATCTCCCTGCCAGCCTAGGCTCCCGTGCATTACCGTTCCCTCTCCGGAAATCCATGACCCGCCCCAGCCTCCTCCCAGGACCCAATAAAGAAGCTCGGTACGCAGAATACTCCACTCCGCCAAGCCTCCGGCATCGGCATCATTTATAATCACCGCAGGAACATCGAAATAGGTTTGCACTTCCTGTTTAATATTACAGCCCTTTAGAAAAGGAAGGTTTACAATTTGCCGGTACGATCCGTCCGTATTCAAAACACCCGCCGACGCGATGCCGCAGCTTTCAAGGAGACACTTGCTGTCCTTCAGGATCGTCTCGATGACCCGGAACAAACCGTGTTTATAATCGGAGAAATTTGATTGATATCCGTCCATGGGAAATACAGTTTCAGCTATTAGACTTTTTTCCGGCTTTCCCCCTTCAAACAGGGCAATTTTTGTTCCCCCTCCGGCACCGATATCCAATGCTAAAACACCGGTTTTCATCCCGACAAATCCTTCAGGTACCCGGTCATTTTAGATATTTTCCGTTGAAACTCTTCCTTCTTGCCGATTTCTTTCTGTACAACTACAGGCGGCGCATTCTCGGTAAAAGATTTATTGGCTAATTTCCGTTCCGTTCCATTAAGGAGCTTCCCTGTTTTATCGATATCCTTTTTAATTTTAGCCATCAATTTAGGAATATCCACCGAATCCTTGAGCTGAATCCGGATCTCGAACCCCGTTCCAACAAGGCCGATTCCTTTTACACCCGACGGTTTCTCCGCGGAAAACTCGAGTTCCCCTGCTCCGGTTAAGTTCCGCATCAGCGACGCGTGATCTTTTATAAAATCCAGGGAGGGAAAACCTTCTTCTCCAAGAATTATGATATCGATCCTTTTTTCCGGCGGAATCGTAAGCTCGCTCCGCAGAGTCCGCACCAGTCCGACCGCCTCCTGAAGAGTTTCGAAGGAAGCGGCAATCTCCGGATTTTCCCGCTCCGGCACCGCTTCGGGATACGGTGCCCGAATTACATCACCGTACTTCCCTCTTTCTAATTCATCCGGCAGTTTCTGATAAATTTCTTCGGTCAAGAAGGGAAGAAACGGATGAAGCAGCCGCAACGATTCCTCGAGCAGCAGAAGCAGCAGAGAAACTGCCCGGTCTTTTTCCGATTGGTTATCGCTGTAGAGGGAGAGTTTCGATGCTTCTATGTACCAGTCGCAAAAGTCGTTCCAGAAGTATTCGTAAACCGCCTGTGAGGCATCATTGAACCGGTAGGATAGAAGGGCATTCTCCACATTTTTAGCGGCTGTATTCAGGCGGTGATAGATCCAGAGGTCAATCGGTTTCTTTTCAATCCGTTCTGCCGGAATCATATTCCGGCCGGTTAAATTCATGAGCAGATACCGTGCCGCGTTCCAGATTTTGTTCGCGAATTTCGATCCGATCTTAAAGGTATCTTTTTCAATAAGAATATCCTGCCCCTGGGCTGCCATAAACGCTAAAGTGAATTTTAATGCGTCCGCGCCGTACTCATCGACTATCTCAAGGGGATCCATACCGTTTCCCAGGGATTTGGACATTTTCCGTCCCTGTATGTCCCGGATGAGCCCGGTAATATAGATATCACTGAACGGCGGCTGGTCCATGAATTCCATTCCGGCCATGATCATTCTTGCCACCCAGAAGAAAATAATATCGTAGGCAGTAACCAGAGTGGAGGTAGGATAAAACCGGGAAAGATCGTCGGTCTTTTCCGGCCAGCCCAGGGTTGAAAAGGGCCAGAGCCAGGAAGAGAACCAGGTGTCCAGCACGTCTTCGTCCTGTCTGATATTCACGCTGCCGCAGGAAGAGCATGCGTCGGGATCGGACCGTGACACAATAATTTCGCCGCATTCATCACAATACCATACCGGTATCCGGTGTCCCCACCACAACTGCCGGGATATGCACCAGTCCCTGATTCCCTTTAGCCAGTGGGTATAGGTGTTTTCCCACTTTTTCGGATAGAAGGTTACTCCGCCTTTTTCCCACACCTGTAGCGCCTTTTCAGCCAGAGGCTTCATCCTGACAAACCATTGATCCGAGAGATACGGCTCCACCACCGAGTCACAGCGGTAACAGTGGCCTACCTGATGCATATGGTCTTCCGTTCCCGCGAAAAATCCCTGCTCTTCCAGATCACGAACTACTGCCTTCCTCGCCTCTTTTACGGTCAAGCCCCGGTAGGGATCGGGTACGCTGGAGTTAAGGGTTCCGTCGGGACTCAATATGTTAATTGATTCAAGCTGATGCCGCCGGCCCATTTCCCAGTCGTTCGGATCGTGAGCGGGTGTGACCTTTACGGCTCCGGTGCCGAATCCACGGTCCACATATTCATCCGCGATCACCGGGATTAGACGGCCGGTCAGCGGAAGCACAAGCTTTTTCCCCACAATACTGCTGTAGCGTTCATCTTCGGGATGAACCGCCACGGCCGTATCCCCGAGCATGGTCTCAGGCCGGGTAGTTGCTATGCGCAGAGATCCGGATCCGTCTTCCAGGGGATACCGGAACCGGTACATAAATCCCCGAACTTCCGAATGTTCCACCTCATCATCGGAAAGGGCGGTTCCGCATGAAGGGCACCAGTTCACCAAATAGTTTCCCCGGTATATCAGTCCCCGTTCATACAGCGACACAAATACTTCCCGAACCGCCGCGGAGAGCCCTTCGTCCAGGGTAAACCGCTCCCTGTTCCAGTCACAGGAAGAACCGATCTTCTTCAGCTGACGAATAATGATATTCTGATGTTCCTCCTTGACTCTCCACGTTTCCTGAATGAACCGCTCCCTGCCTAAATCTTCCTTCCGCAGCCCCTGCTTCAAAAGTCTCCGTTCCACCACGTTCTGTGTGGCAATTCCCGCATGATCGGTCCCCGGAAGCCAGAGAGCTGCTTTCCCCTTCATCCTGTGAAACCGGATCAGGATATCCTGCAGGCTGTTATTGAGTCCGTGCCCCATGTGCAGGACACCGGTTACATTCGGCGGAGGTATCACAATCACGAAACTTTGTTCTCCGTCATTTCGCGGAGTGAACGCCTCCTTTTCCTGCCAAAACCGGTATATTCTGTCTTCAAATTCTTTGGGATTATAAGCTTTATCTAATGCAATAGTTTTCATTTTTTTATTCCTGACGGGATGATAACAAAATAGTATGGGGTCATCAATATTCTGTAGTGTAAATCATTGAGCGGCGATCCAGGGATTATCTTCCACTTCTTTTTGGATAGTCGAAGAGGGTCCGTGTCCCGGATAAATTACCGTTTTCCCGGGCAGGCAGAGAATCTTCGACCGTATATTCTGCAGAAGCTGTTGGTGACTGCCTCCGGGCAGATCTGTACGTCCGATTCCTCCGGCGAACAGCAGATCTCCGGTAAAAAGGACATCTTCATCAGCCAGATAAAGGCATACATGACCGGCCGCGTGACCGGGGGTATGCATTATCCGAAAGTTGAATCCTCCTGCCGGTACAGTTTCACCGTCTTCCAAAAAGAAATCCGGAGAAGGTATATCCGGAGCTTCTATACCAAAGAGAGGCGCTCCCCCTTTCATCTTCCACAAGGGAAGATCATTTTTATGCAGCCCCGTTTCCGTTTTCCATCGATTTCTGATGTGCTCCACCCCCATAAAATGATCAAAATGTGCGTGGGTGATAAAAACCGTTAAAAATTCAGGCTTCAAATCTTCTAAATCCATGAGAAGAGCTTGAGAATACTCCGCCGGATCGATAACGACTGCCGACTGTTCTCCCGGTTTCCACACAAGATACGTATTGGTTTCAACCGGACCGATTTCATACTGTTTAATCATGTAAGGGAATATAAGTTTTTTTGCTTTTTTTTCCAAGAAGCATATAATTTATTTGACGGATATGGAGGGCTTATTTTTAAACCTAATCCTAACAATGGAGATGGTTTATTTCCATATACTTTATAGAAGAATGATAATTATGAGAGGTATGTTAAATGGGCTGGAAAAATTTTAGATTGAGCTTGAAATTGGGAATCGGGTTTGGGACGGTACTTGTACTGCTTGTTTTGCTGGCTCTTTGGACCATCTTTGGAATCCAGGGAATCGTACATAACGCGGACCAGGTAATAATGGGAAATAAACTCAGAGGCGATATGGTACAGCGGGAAGTGGATCATCTGAATTGGGCTTCAGAAGTAAACGCCCTTATAACCGATGATTCACTCCATGAACTCACGGTAAGTACCGATTATACCCAGTGCGGCTTCGGCAGGTGGTACTATAGTGAAGCGCGGCGAGACGCGGAAACTGTGGTTCCCGCCCTGGCTCCTATTTTAACAGCCATAGAAGAACCCCACATTCATCTTCATGAATCAGCCGAAACCATCGTTTCACACTACACCGAAGTGGACCGGGATTTAGGAAATTATTTACGGGAGAAAAAGACCGATCATCTGCAGTGGGCGCATCAGGTAAAAGATCTTCTGATTAATAAAAATTTGACCGGAGAAGGCATTACAACCGACCCGCGTCAATGCAACTTCGGTGTGTGGTTATTCAGCAGCACCGCGGAACAGAAGGGTGAGGAAGATCCTGAATTCGGACGGCTTGTAGATTCGGCAAAAGAGCCGCACCGGGAACTGCATGAAGCGGTTATAAATCTGTTGGAACTAAGGAATCAAGGAAATTACGCTCAAGCCGAACAGTTTTACTACGGTACAATTTCCCCTAAAGCAGATGAAGTATTATCGCTCATTGACGATATTATCGCGTGGCATGATTCTAAAATCTCCGGATACGATCAAGCCCGGGAGGTTTATAATACCGAAACAAAGACAAATCTGCGTACCGTTCAGAACCATCTGCACGACATCGTCAAAACCGCCTCGGAAAATATCATGACCGATGAAGAGATGCTGACTCAGGCCAACAGTACAAGGATTATAGTTACGATTATCGCGGTCAGTGCGATTATCTTGGGTATTATAATGGCTCTCATCATTACCCGGTCAATCGTGAATCCTATCCGGAAAGGAATCGGGTTCGTACGTGAAATATCTCAAGGGAACCTGACAGTCAGGAATACTATCAATCAGAAGGACGAAGTCGGGCAGCTTGCTCAGGCAATGCAGAACATGACCGATAAGCTCCGCCTCATAACCATGGAGATAAAGTCGGGTGCCGCGAATATAACCGACGGAAGCGCGGCAATCAGCAGTACCTCTCAGCAGTTATCCCAAGGGGCAACGGAACAGGCGGCTTCGGCGGAAGAGGTATCATCTTCCATGGAAGAAATGGCATCAAATATCAGACAGAATAGTGAAAATGCAATGCAGACCGAGAAGATTTCCAAAAAGGCGGCACAAGATGCCCAAGCCGGGGGAGAAGCAGTAATCAAAACTGTTTCCGCGATGAAAGACATCGCTGAAAAGATCAATATAATCGAAGAAATTGCCCGGCAGACGAATCTTCTTGCCTTAAACGCGGCAATAGAGGCTGCCCGGGCCGGAGAACATGGAAAGGGATTCGCGGTGGTGGCATCAGAAGTCCGAAAGCTGGCTGAACGCAGTCAAAAAGCAGCCGCGGAGATATCAGAATTATCAACCGACAGTGTGGAAATTGCTGAAGAGGCAGGGGAAATGCTCAATAGAATCGTCCCGGATATAAACCGGACCGCCGAACTGATTGCTGAAATTTCTGCCGCCAGCAAGGAACAGAATTCCGGTTCTGATCAGATCAACAAGGCTATCCTTCAGCTTGATCAGGTAATTCAGCAGAATGCTTCATCTTCTGAAGAAATGGCATCCATGGCGGAGGAACTGTCTTCACAAGCAGAATCACTCAATTCGGCAATGGAGTTTTTTCAAGTGGAAAACGGATCAGATCAGGAAATCAAGTTTATCCCGATGAATACCGATCGGGAGCCTGAACAGGAAAGAGTAAGAGCTGCCGAAATAACTCTGGCAGACGAATAAAAAAAAGAACCGGGGACCTTTTCCATTAGGTCACCGGTTCTTCTTATAGTTTTCTGTATTAAAAAATCCCTAACCTATAACTGTTTATTTTCCTGTCTGGCCCGTTCCCGTTTCTGTTTCCTTCGGTAATATTCGGCCTGCTTCCTGATTTCAGCTATATCGGAGGTGAACATCCGGTTGTCGATTACTTTTACTTTTGAGTTTTTCAACAGCTCTCTTATATGCTGATTCCCTTCGCTAGTCTGCATACCCACCATATTAACCAGTTCTTTCGGACCGAAATCAAAGGAGTAGGATTCACCGGGCTTTATCGGTATCCTGGCCCGTTCAATCTGTATCCAGAGTGCGTCGTATAATTTTCCCAGAGGATCAACTAGAAGGGTGTTCGCAAGCTGTTTATACACAAACCAGATCCGTTCAGCCTGCAGTGTAGTTAACCTGGAAATTATCTGAGGCTGACTGGTAACCATTCTTCCGAAGTTATCTTTGTTTACCGCCAAAAGAACCGACTCTTCAAAAGCAATGGCCGAAGCTGACCGGGGCTTATTCTCGAGTAACGACATTTCACCGAAGATATCACCCGGTTTCAATACCGCAAGAAGTACTTCCTTATCATTCATCAATTTGGTAATTTTTATACTTCCTTTCTGGATGATATAGAGTTCCTGGCCCGGCATGGTTTCCGCGAACACCATGGTATTTTTCGGATATGACCTAGTGAACTCGGCTGTATCCGTTTCTAAATGAATATTCTGTTTAATGTAAGGCTTTATCTTTACCATCCGCTCTCTAGCGGTCTGACTGCTGTCTCCCTTAGGATTATATCGTACATATTGATAATACGCGTAAAAGGCAAGATCGTACTGGTTTTGTTTTATATAGTACTCAGCAAGTTTATACAGGTGATTAGGATCCTGCATGGCATTTTCGGTCTTTAAGCTCAGCCGGGTCAGCGCTTCATCAAGATACCGCATCCGTCTGGAAAATCCTTCCAGTATTTTCATGGCGACCGGCGTATTTTTCTCAATAAGCATTCCATATTGATCCCGGTGAACCGAGATAAGAGAGACATCGGTAAGAGCCTGGGCTGTTTCAATATGACTATGAGTCGACATCGTGGAAACTACACCGAAAAAATCACCGGGGGCTAATATATTTCCCCCTTCTTCGGCTACAATTTCCACTTCTTTGCTTATGCGGACATTACCAGAACGGATAATAAAAAAAGAGTTAGCATTTTGCTTTCCTTCAACAACTATAAAAGCTCCCTTTTTAAAGTTGACGATGGAAAGCTGTAAAGGCGTCGTCATTCTAGTACCAATATCCTTCCTCCGAAGAATGATTATGCATTCGGAGACCCACACTAAGGCAAAATATGCCGGATAAATGCAATAATGTAAGTATACGTTCCACGTTCATTATTTGTCAATGCTGATACTTGATTCAGATTGATTCCTTGCTTTGCAGGAAGATCAAAAGTTGTTGAAATCTCTTGGTTTGTGTATCATACTTCAAAATATAATTTTTTAAGATCATATTAATAAAAAAGTCGATCCAAAAACAATCTAATATTCGCGTTAGTCCCGGGTTTAGAGGGACAGAAGGAGTTGCAGGATGAAGATCCGGACAAAAATCAATCTAACTGTTTTTGTGATTATCGCGGCCTTTATTGCCGCAGTTGTATTACTCATGTTTACTGCCTACATTTCCCGGTCGCTAAACGATATGGAAACCGAATCAACGCATCTGCTCGCGGACATGTACAAACTGAACAGTTTAACCAAAGATCTGCTTGTTAGTGAATTAGGAATTCGTGTTACCTGGGAGAACTGGAATAATCAGATTGAAGCTACAGGAGACCGGCTGAACAGCCTTTTGAATCATCCGGCAACGTCGTTTTTACCGGGTGAAATCATCAAAAAATTGGGAGGCAATGTCAATCTCTGGAGTTTGATGATAGTAGAATTTGATAAAGCCAAAAGTTCGTTAAATCATCTTCTCGATAACGAAACTATTCCCGATGAACAACTAATCGGACTGGTGAGACTGTCGTACTCGACAGATTCCGACCAGTTTTTGACTGCAGTGGACAAATATTACGCGGCAAAAGTCAGCCGGGATTTTACCGTACTTCTTGACACAGCCAGTGATTTCCTTGATTCAAATATAAAATCCTTGGTTACCATGATCGGGAATCAAAGCAGCCGGATTACTCAAACGAGCACCCTCATTTCTATAATATTTTCTTCGGTGATTGTTTTTGGTTCCATACTGTTTGCTCTTCTATTTTCCCGGAGTCTTTCCAGAAAAATAACCGCGATAGAAGGGGTGATGCGCGAAGCGGCAGCAAAGGATCTCACCGTAAGATCGGGCATTCAAAGCCGTGATGAACTCGGGAGCTTGGGTACAAATCTGAATTCCGTCGTAGGCTCTTTGGCGGAGTTTATGCAGACGGTTAAAAATACAACGGCTCAAATCGGTGAGATGGAAGAATCGTTATCAGCCGGTACTGCCGAGTCTGCGTCGGCAGTAAATCAGATATCAAAAAATATTGAATCCATTACCGGGCGCATAAACTCTTTGAATGAAAACATTCAGCTCGCAACTCAGCGGGTGGAAGATATCGGCCAGCAAATAGGATCTCTGGCAGCAAATGTGGAACAGCAGTCTGAAGCTGTATCCCGTTCCTCCGCTTCCATCGAGGAGATGAATGCTTCAATACAAAATATTTCGAAATTAGCTGAAGAGCGGAAATCGGGTGTGGAGGGGTTGCTCAATGTAACGATTCAGGGAGGCGAAAAAGTTGCTTCCACAAACGAGATGATCAAATCCGTTTCCCATGAAATCAGTGATATCCTTGAAATTATCGAAATAATCAACTCCATCTCGGAGCAGACAAACCTGCTTTCCATGAACGCGGCCATCGAAAGTGCCCATGCCGGAGAAATCGGGAAAGGATTCGCCGTTGTGGCTGAAGAAATCCGTAAACTCGCCGAATCAACGTCCGAAAATTCCCGGAATATTGAATCTTCTTTAAAATCCATAACAGGCAAGATAGCTGAAGCGCTTCATTTAAGTGACGAAAGCTATACCTCCTTCGAAGATATCAAGGAGGAAGTTACCCGGTATGCTCACTCTCTAAAAGAAATTTCTTCCAGCATGGAAGAGATCTCGCAGGGAAGCAATGAGATACTCAAAACGACCAGTGAAATATCAGCCGCGACCCGGAATGTAAAGGACGGCTCTCAGGAAATAAATACCTGGATTGGAGAAATCAATAAGGCTATGATAAGCACAAAAAATCTTTCCCATGAAGTTACTCAAGGAATGGATGAAATAAAAACGGGAACCGGTGAAATTCTCTCGACAGTAACGGATATCAGCAAAATGTCGGACAATAGCAGAAACCGTATGAATAAACTCGATTTAATGATTGGAACATATAAAACTAACGGAAACTAATTATTGTTCCGAAACGTGAACTGAAGGTCATAGCTGAGAAGATCACCTGAATATTCCGCGTACAAACTCTGCAGCGAGAACGCGGTGTCAGGAAATAAGAGTATACTGCCTCCCGGTCCCATTATTTCCGTATCCAGGATGCCCTGAGAAAAAGCTATCCGTCTGTTATCCAGATTACCGAAATAATAGAACTCTTCCGGCGGTTCGATTCCGTACGCTCCGTCACTCAACGCAAGGTCAACCGGCAGCCAGCCGATACCGGTCAGGTAGAACTCGCTCCAGAAATGGGGAACCCAGGAACCGCCCGGTTCGAGCAGAATTCCGCCGACAATACGCGATGGAATGCCGATACTCCGCTGAAGAGAACAGAAAAGGGAGGCGTATCCGAATGAGCCGCCCGCATTCTGACTTAAAGTATCCAAAGCGTTCCTCATCCCCGCCTCCGGATCAAATTCTAGACGATTGAGTAAATACTGATGAATTTGCGTAGACCGGTAGTAGGGGGTTTTATATGTAATTGCCTGCCAAACAGCATTTATTATTTCTTTTCTGTCAGACGGTATAAACCGATCGGGCTTGATATATTTATAGTAATTCGGATCTTCATCGCTATAGTTCCTGGGTATAAGATCCATGTTCATCCTTATTTGAGTGGTGTATCGCTCAACATTGTGAGTTCTGCTTATTTTATATGTATTGTTCGGCGACAAGTTATCAACCCGGTAAAGCACAGCACCCCGACCATTCAGGTACGGTTCCTGTTCACTAATTTCAGAGGTGATATTCCCTTGGGAAGGTATATTTTGCGGCAGAGGTAACCAATAGTAAAAGATATTTGAAGGATCAGGATAGGTTATCGGGAATCTCTTGTTCGTTTCTAGTACAGCAGCAAAATTGAATTCATGTTCCACCGGTTTAAATGGAAGCATTCTTCCGGATTTATCACCCTCTAATAAATCGATATTGGTAATTTCAACATCAGTTATCACAGAATGTTCGGCATTATCTGTATAAAACATTCCTCCCGCAGATTTATCCACATCTACAGGAAAGGGATTACTCCGCGCACCATCCACCTCAAGATAGAGAATACCGCCATCGGCGCCGGGGGGTACATGGAGAACAACTTCCTGTTCACTCCAGGACATAAAATCCCGATGATCAACAAGCAGCTCGGCTCCTTCATCATCAGAAAATAGAGGAAAATAGATTTTACAGTCTTCAGGAAACCGGCCGAAATTTTTACCGGTAATTCTCATCCGTGCCCCAATCGCGGCCCCTGATGGAGAAATAGAGATAATCACCGGTTCTGAAGAAATGTCTCCTGATTCACCTGAATCGGGATTAACAGGAAGCGACGCTTCATTTGTAAAAAACAGTCCGTCACTTCTGCCGGATTTGGTGTGGACATATATCAGCCCGGAATTTACCTCCGAGGGAATAACCACGCGTATGGCAGTATCTGTCCATTCCCGGTAATGAGAAGCGGTTGGATTAACTCCGGAAATACTGACATGGCTGTAGTTCCGGTCGCTGCCGAAGTTCTCCCCCTGTATCTCCAATATTTCACCGGGGAAAGCCACCTGGGGATTTATTCCGGTTACAATGGGTTTCCGGTTTGATACAGCTATTACAGTAAAGAGCAGACCTAGGAGAAAGACAAAAATAAAAAGAGGTATAAGCCGCTTCATTCCTTATTCTTGCTCATCCTTTTTTGCAATATAAGGATTGACCTGCAGTTTTATCGCTATATTGAAACTATCAAAATTTTTATTTTCCTGTTCTGACCCCAGGGGGAAAAACATGGCTGATTCGCCTAGGTCAAGCGGTATGGTCCGCATTGCGGGTTTATATTCAACCACGCCTTCACCGGCGGAAGTGAGCCACGTTTGCCATTGGACAACAAGATTTATAGTATCTTCATCATTTCTATCCTGATACGGCGTCAGGTTGGCAGCTATCAAAATGTTGCTGCCGACGAGTCTGACACTTACAGATCTCCCTATAATGGTAATACGGGAAACATCCAAGGTCCAGACAGCTTCATCATCACCCTCTTTTACCGTTATCTCAAGAGAAATGCTGAAAGCTTTTCCTAACAGGTTGATGAGATCTTCCAAGTCATCTTTTTCTTCGCTGAACCCGGTCTGAACAGCAAACAGCATTAATAAAAAGGAGAAAAAAAACTTCCTCCGTTTCATCTTGTCCTCTCCTGATCGGAAGCTTTGATCAATTCAGGTTCACTGAGATAGCGGAATTGCGGTTCTTCCGGTAATTCTATCACTATCTCACCTTCATGTGTCTGAAGAGCTTTAAGCAGGATTTCTACATCTTCCGGATTTAAGGTGATATTAAGGTTGTCCCCTAAATGAGGACTTTTTGTTCCGGATACGCCGACAAGGGTTAGAAACCCGGCCAGCATCAGCATAAGAATAACAGCCGCCGCGGCTACCGGAATCGGAACTGACACGGTTTTATTCCAGACAGATTTACTCTCCCATTTGGCATATTTTAACTGTCCATGAATTTTTGCTTTGACAGAAGCTTTAGACGCGGCAACCCGATCTTCGGATATTTGATTGCTCAAGCTTATCAAGGCATCAACCTGCCGGTATTTTTCAGCTTTATGTCTACAGCCTGAACAGTCTGCCAGGTGATCCTTTATCTTGTCCTTCCACGGCTGGGGCACTTCACCATCCATATATGCGGAAATCAGTTCATTATCAAGGCACATATGTCTCTCCCTCATCAAGCAGCTTCGAAAGATATTCCCGGGCCCGATAGACCCGAACTTTGACATTTCCTTCACTTATTCCTAACGTAGACGCAATCTCCTTGTAATTTAAATTACTATATTCTTTTAGTATCATCACCACCCGGAGCTTCTCCGGAAGTTTTTCCAACGCTACTTTGACAGCGGCCGAAGCTTCCTTTTTTAAAGCTTCGTCCTCCCCCGTGTCCATCGGCCGGGAAGGTTCCTTTAACACTTTTAGATATGCTTTCCGTTCTCTTCCTTTTCTTTTTTGATAATTTAAAGCCAGGTTTTTTGAAACCCGGATAAGCCAGAATTTCGCCTGTTCCGGGTCGGGTATGGAGTTCATTCGCTGGTGATATTTTATGAATGCTTCCTGGCACAAATCCTCCGAAACATCCGATCGGCCTGTAATTTTATATACGATTCGGTAAACAATGGGAAATACTTTTTCATATATTTCATCGAAAAACGATTCATTTCTGTCGTCCTGCATATAATAAACAACTTACTCCCGGTATTGTTACAATTTTTTATTAAAGGCGCTGCCTTTTTCCCGGTGGTCGTTCCTGCTTATTCGATTTCCCATACAGTTCCTTCCGGTCCGTCCTTTAAAATGATTCCACGTTCTTTCAGCAGATCTCTGATTTCATCGGCACGCTGATAATCTTTCGATGTCCGGGCGGATTCCCGTTCCCGTATCAGCTTTTCATCTTCCTGTGAAATTTGAGCCGGCACATTATCGCTGCAGTTCCGCAAATCCAATCCAAATACGGAATCAAAATCGAGAATAAGGGCTTTTTTTTCTTCAGCCGGAATATCATCAGCCTTTACTGTATTCCATAAAACGGCCAGTCCTTGAGGGGTGTTTAAATCGGACGTCAGGGCGCGTACGAAATCCTCCCGGTATTTCTTTCCGGGAGCCGACAATGCATCAAGCGTAACAGAAGGAGCCGCGCTAAAAGAACGGATTTTCTCAAGGAGGTTTTGCCGCGCTTTTCGGGCTCCGGACAGTGCTTCCTCCGAATATTTCAGCTGACTGCGGTAATGCGCCTGAAGACAAAAATATCTGTAATCCAGGGGATCATAACCGTTTTCCTGGAGCCGGGTAACGGTATGAAAATTTCCCTTGGATTTCGACATCTTTTCAGCACCTTTTAACAGAAATTCGATATGCATCCAGTACCGGACCCACTGTTTTCCGGTTGCTCCTTCAGATTGGGCTATTTCATTGGTGTGGTGAACCGGAATGTGGTCAACTCCGCCGCAGTGAATATCAAACTGCTCACCTAAGTATTTCATACTCATGGCAGAACATTCAATGTGCCAACCCGGGTACCCCCTGCCCCAGGGTGAATCCCACATCATGGCCTGATGTTCAAATTTGGAGCGGGTGAACCACAGAACAAAATCATTCGGATTTTTCTTTTCTTCATCTATTTGTATTCTTGCCCCTGCTACCCGCTCCTGACGGTCTATAAGTGCCATTTTCCCGTAATTCGGAAACTTAGAGATGTCAAAATATACATTACCCCCGGATACATAGGTATAGCCGTTTTCTTCAAGCCGCCTGATTAAACCGATCATGTCTTCGATATGCTCGGTTGCCCGGGGAGCGAGATCGGGAGGAGTTATGTTCAGTTTGGCGGCATCCTTAAAAAAAGCATCAGTATAATGGGAGGCAATGTCCCAAACAGACATATTGCGTTCCCGGGAAGCTTTAGTAATCTTATCTTCGCCAAAATCAGCATCATCGGTCAAATGCCCGACATCGGTGATATTCATTACGCGGGTTACATCATATCCTAAATACCGGAAAAGCCGGACAAGGACATCTTCTTCTATAAATGTCCTGAAGTTACCGGTATGGGCATAATCGTATACGGTGGGTCCGCAGGTATATATCTGAACCTTACCCTCTTGAAGCGGTTCAAACAACTCGATTTTCCGGGAAGAAGTATTGTAGATATGCAGATCAGGATAATTATCCATTGCTAACCGGTTCCTGCAGTTTATAAATTAATTGTACAGATGTCCTTGAGCCGGCAGCCTATACAGCATAGAGAAAAGAAAACTGATAGGGTATACTGCGGGTATGACATTTCGGACTAATAACCTGTACAGAAAAACAATACAAGAAATCGCTGAAAAAATCAACATGAGGGGAGAACTCCTATTTGACGAACCAATGGCACAATACACCACCCTGCGGATCGGCGGTTCTGCCGATGTACTAGCGGTACCTTCCTCAGCGGATGAAGGAGAAAAACTTTACGCTGAATTAATAAAGTCCTCGGTTCCCGTTTATATTCTGGGTGACGGGTCCAATTTACTGGTTTCTGACAAAGGGATACGGGGGTTAGTATTGCACACAAGGAATATAAACAGCATAACCTTTAACGGCACTGCTTTGACGGCTGAAGGAGGTGCCCCTGTTTCCCGGTGTGCCGAGTTAGCTGCCGACAGGAATTTGGGCGGGTTTGAATTTATCTACGGCATGCCCGGAACAGTCGCCGGAGCTGTTTATATGAACGCGCGGTGTTACGGAAGTTCAATTTCCGATATAATCCGGTCCGTCCGTTTTGTGAACCATCGGGGTCAAAAGAACGAGCTGAAGGATTTTTCAGAATTCCGGTATAAATCCACCCCCTTTCAAAGGGACGGCAGTTTTATTTCGACCGCCGAATTTTCTCTTCATCCCGCCGACGGCACAAACCTGAGGAACCGGATGGAACAGTATAAAACCGACCGGGAGCGCAAAGGTCACTACCGGTTCGCTTCAGCAGGATCGGTCTTTAAGAACAACCGGGAGTTCGGGGAACCAACCGGAAAGATAATCGATAATTTAGACCTGCGGGGTCTGTCAATCGGAGGAGCGCAAGTTTCCGATATTCACGGTAATGTCATCATCAATAACGGTACAGCCGGAGCTCTTGATGTCAAAAACCTTATTGAACATATTGAGAAAATAGTAAAAGAAAAGACAGGTTTTACCCTGGAACGGGAAATTATTTTCGCGGGAGAATGGTAAAAGCGGCTGTTAATACCTGAGAGGAAAGATATGTCCGATAACCTTTTCGAAAACGTACGGCAGTACATGAACATACTCAACAACGGTGAGCTCAGAAAAATATTGAGTGATATGAGCCCGTCGGAGCTCAGAGATTTATGGACCAGTTTGAATCCGGAAGAATCACGGCGGATTTTCGTTATTCTACCACTGGAGAGCAAAGTTGATCTTGTCAATGAACTCTCTCCGCCGGATCAGGAACGATTAATCAAGGAATTAACAACAGTCAGTACAAAACGGATATTTGAAGAGATGGAGCCGGATGATTTGGTCGACATAATGCAGACCATATCTCCCGAAGCTCGGGAAGCGGTGTGGAGCTCTCTCAGCGATGAAGCCAAACGTGAGACCCAATTCCTTCTCCGGTTCGACGAAGACGATGCCGCGGGTCTGATGACACCAAGATATGCCGCCGTGCGTTCGAATATCACCATCGGTCAGGCGATTCATCTGGTTAGAAGAGACGCCGGCGAAGTAGAAACAGTCTACTATATTTATGTGGTCGACCAGCTCAAAAGGCTTCTCGGTGTTGTTTCATTGCGCGACATGTTATTTACTGATGACAGTGAGCGAATTGAAAATGTTATGGAGCGGAATGTTATATCCGTTCGGGAAGAGATGGACCAGGAAGAAGTGGCGCGGACACTGGAGGAGCATGATCTCATTGCGCTTCCTGTTGTGGACAGGTATGGGCGTCTTTTGGGAATTGTAACCTTTGACGATATCATTGACGTTATCCGCGAAGAGCAGACCGAGGACGTCTATAAAATGGGAGCCATGGATGGAAGCACCGATCGTTACATGGATACTTCGATATGGCGTCTGGTTAGAAAACGCATTCCCTGGCTCACCATTCTCCTCCTGGCAGGGACAATCACCACTAACGTGCTGGCACTGTATGAATCATTATTCATCGGGGCGGCATTCCTTATCTGGTTTGTTCCCGTAATAACCCAGACAGGAGGGAATTCGGGAACCCAAAGCTCAACACTCATGATCCGGGGTATCGCGACTGGAGAAATCCATTTCAGGGATTTCGGAAAAATATTTTTAAAAGAATTTTTTATTGGCTTGATAATGGGTCTCGGGCTGGCCGCCGTGATAATCCTTAGAAGCTTATTTCTCCCGCCGGGAGTTGAATGGCATCAGGCGGCTGCCATCGGTATTTCTCTTTCATTTGTCGTTCTGTTCTCCTCTTTGATAGGCGCGTCCGCGCCTCTCCTGATACACAAACTTGGTTTCGATCCTACCGTCATGGCCGGACCGCTCATGGCTACTGTGATTGATGTTGCCGGTCTTTCAATATATTTCCAGACGGCCCGGCTGATCTTGAACCTGTAGCCCGTTCTGATCTCCCGTTACTCCAAAAACTTTAAATATAAAAATTCAATTAAAAGGGTTGCGGATTTTTTTTAGATCAATTATTCTTCTCTCATAGATGATAAAGCGCCTGATTTTAATACTTTTACCTTTTCTCCTGTTCATATCTTGTAAACCTGACCAAAACGAGACCGCGGCTGAACATGAATACGGAGGTACGCTGAAAATCGCGTATTATAAGGAACCCGCCAGTCTGAACCCGCTGAATACAAGTGACAGCGTTTCGACTTATATCAGCACACTTCTGTTTAACTCACTTATAAAATACGACGAGGAACGGAAACCCTACGGAGACCTTGCCGAAAGCTGGACCGTATCTGATGACGGCCTCATCTGGACCTTTAAATTGCAAGATGACGTGACTTTCCATGACGGAACGTCCCTTACATCCCGGGATGTACTATTCACCTACCGGAAGCATCTGGAATCAAGGCTCTCCCAACGGACCCTGACGGTGGTGGAAAATATTACTGCACCGGACGATTTCACTATTCAGTTCACCCTTGCCTATCCTCTCGCCTCTTTTGAAATGCAGCTTACCCGTTCCATCATACCCGAGCATATCTATTCCGATGCGGAAAGGGCTGATGCTGTTTTCCGCCGGCCCGTCGGCAGCGGACCGTTCAAGTTTGTTTCCTGGACCGAAGGGAGGATTGAGCTTGCCGCAAACAAAGAATACCGCCTGGGCCGTCCCTATCTCGACGGGATTGCATTTATCAGGTTCATGAACCGGGACGCGGCATGGGCCGCTCTCCTCACAAAAGACATCGATTTGGCCGAAGAGCTGGACGAGTTAGATTACCGTGTTCTGGCCCGGGAAGAACAGGATTTCCAAGTATACAGCTATATCGCCAATTTTTATTACGCTCTTGTATTCAACTTTTCCGACCCAGTCTTCTCGGATTACAAAATGCGCCGGACATTTCAAGCCTGCGTAGACCGGGAAGATCTCATAAAGAATACCATCATCGGGGGACATGGAATAACTACAACCGGACCTCTCCATCCGGATACCGATTTTTACAACAAAGATATTCGGCTTCAGCCTTTTGACCCCGAGAAGGCCGACCGGCTGCTGGAAGAACAAGGATGGAAGAATACCGATCCGGACCCTTTCCTGGAGAAAGACGGAAAAGATTTCACGTTCTCAATCCTCAGCGAAGAGGGGGACATCCTGAAGGACGAACTTTTAATACGGCTTAAATGGCAGTTCCTGCGGAGAGGGATTAAGACTGAAGCCGCCTCCATAACAGCCGGAGAACTGTTTGGAAAACGGCTGATACCGGGAAATTTTCAGGCAGCTCTTCTCAGGTTCAATTACGGTGGTGATCCCGACCAGTCCTTAAGCCTTTTTTGGCATTCCGAAAACATCGGAATAACGAATCTTTCCCGGTATAAAAACAAAGATGTAGATAAACTGATTGAAGACGCCCGGGGAGAGATGGACCGAACAGTACGCAGGGAACAGTACAGGAAGGTACACCGGATAATAGCGGATGAGGTACCGGCAGTTTTTCTCTTCTATATTAAAAAGAACATCGCCGTTTCCTCCCGTGTGGGGGGGATTAAAATTTTTCCCGGATCATATCACCAGACCATTCCGGCCTGGTATATAAAAAATTAATATCACAAGGAGTTGCCATGATTATTGAAGTTGTTGATCAGGGTTTTGAACACGCCATCGACATTGAAGGCGAATGCTGCTACTGGTGGGTCGGTGATTGGTTCATCGGCTGATGCCGGAAGACGGGACCTTAAGGTCCCGTCACATTCTCTTAAAAATCATTTATGACTGCTAAATACAAACCTTCAAAGCATCTCCTGACTATTCACGATTTCCCCGATCCGGGAAAGTACCTCTTTTTTCAAACCCGGACCAGGGCACAGGTAGTGGGAGATGATGAATTAAAAAGCCTTCTTGATGCATCCTCCATAACCGCGACACCGGACAGGGAACAAACAATAAAAACGCTATCCCGAATGGGTATCCTAATCCCGGAACAAACCGATGAAGATCAAGTTCTTGCCGACTGGTTCAACACGGTCAGGAACAAACGGAAGTCTCTTCAGGCAACCGTCCTAACAACGTATGGGTGCAACTTTGCCTGTACTTACTGCATAGAGGGGGACGATCATCCGAAGATAGACATGGATGCTCAAACCGCGTACCGGACATCTCAATACCTTCAAGCCAAAATCGAGAAATATAATCCCGAACGCGCGGAAATCGGTTTTTACGGCGGTGAACCGCTGCTCAACCAGAACCCTTTCCGGATCATTGTACCTCAGGTACGCCACTTTGCCGAAAAGAAGGGAATCCCCTTTTCCTTCCGGCTTATAACAAACGGTGCGCTGTTAACACCCCAAAAAACAGATGAACTCACCCAAATGGGCCTGGAGCATGTTAAAATAACCGTGGACGGCACACGGGAACATCATAATAAGCGCCGGCCATATAAAAACGGGGGCGGTACTTACGATACTGTCATGAAAAATATAGAATTCGCCGCCGCAAAGGTGAAAGTTCATTTGGGCGGGAATTTTGATGCGGAAAATGCTGACTCAATGATTAAACTGCTCGATGTTTTAGAAGAGCGAGGACTCAAGGATAAATTGGCAACGGTGAGTTTCAAGCCGATCGCCGATGCCGTCACCGATATTACCGACAAAACCCGGCCCGGAGTTGATCTCCGATGTGATTATGCCGATCCCGAAACTTCCCGGATTCTTTTCAAACTGCGAAAAGAAACAATACTCCGGGGCTTCAAAACGTCTCCCGGCATCGGAACAGACCTTTGCTCCATGACCACGAATCCTTTAATGATTGTTATTGATCCGCGGGGTTCCCTTTACAGGTGTCCCGCTTTTGTCGGTTATAATCAGTTTATATCCGGCACCATAGAACAGGGAGAAGGAGAAAGACCGCCGGCCCGTCCGTTAGACAGCGAATGCCGTTCATGTCCGTATATTCCCTTATGCGGAGAGGGATGCAGTTTTGCATCTTTCATGCGTTACGGAGATATTACCCGGAGAAGCTGTCAGATAACTTTTATGGAATATACAGTCAAAGAAAATATCAAATTGAACTACCGGCTGTCTCGTAACCGTGAAAGATAAAGAACAATCCAATAAACCGAAATCATTTCTCAGGTTCAATGTGTTAACGGTAGCATTCAGCATGATAATTGCCATCGTTCCAAGTTTGCTGATCATGAATCTTTCGGGGGCCATGTTTAAAAAAAGCATTATACATAATAATCAGATAATATCTGAACAGACAGCCAAACAGGTCGAGCAGTATCTCCTTAACGCCTTTAATGAACTAGAAATAATAAGTGATACCGTGTTCAGCTCGGTTAGAGATCAATGGGTAGCCGAAGTTCTGCTCAACAACGCTGCAATCCGTTCTGCGAATTTCAATAAATTTTATCTTTCCGGTTACGAAGAAGGAACTGAAAATACCCGCGTAATAAATACCGGCAACAGCGAAATATTTATGTCTGAAATCTGGTTCAGCAAAGATAATGTTCCCTATATAAAAATAAGCCGGAAAATTTATGGACTCGGCAGATCAATGTACATAAACGGAATTCTAGACTTCCACACAATATGGAAACTAATCGATTCCATACAGGTTGGCGAAACCGGCAACGCAATTGTCCTAACCGAATCTTTCAAAACAATAGCTTCACCGAAGAAAGGAGAAATATTTTTACAGGACCAATTAATGGAAATAGCGGCGAGGGAAACAGATCCAACGTTTACGACCCGTTTATATGATAATTCAGGAAAAATTTATTATCTCTCACTGTCATCTATACCCGTTACCGGCTGGTATGGAGGAATACAACAGTCTGCCGCCGAAGCACTTAAACCCCTCGTGCGGACCACCGGTCAGTCTGTCGCTATTATTGCAGTGATTATTGTTCTCTTTTTATTCCTTTTCTTTTTGAAATTAAAGCAGTATGTAAGACCAAAAACGGCAATACCTGATACAATGATCCGCTCTCAGGATGAAAGTCTTCTGCCCATATCAAAAACCATAAACGATGTTTCGCTGCGTCTTAAAACCGGACCGATGCGGTTCATCACGATAGCTGATACTGTGGATGTTCCGATAATCATCACTTCAAAAGAATTATTTATTGAATTCACAAATCTTATGTTTCAGGAATGCCTGGAATTGCATTCATCAGAAATAATCGGATCTCCCATCCAGTACTTTCTTACTCCGGGAAGCTCTATACGGCTGAAAAACAGGATCAAGAATATGAAAGAAGGCGTTCATGAGATTCCTGATATCAAGCTGGAGTTTGTAAGCGGCAGAAGTAAAACAAGTATATCGAAGTTCATTATCAAGAAAAGCAGTATAGGAGGCTCTGAGGAATGGTTTTTCTTCGGAAAACCATCCGAAGCCGATTCGGCTCATTCTCAAATAGTCTCAGACGACATCATGGCACTGTGCGGCTATTTTTCTGAACAGGAAGAGAATTTAAGAAGCAACATAGTATATAGTCTCATTGAAACAGTCGAAAAACCTCTCCGGCAAGTCAGAAGTAAATTAACTCAGCAGGAATCAACCAACATCCATCAGCTTGATACCATAACCAGCCGGTTCAGGCATAAAATGCGAAAAGTTGATTCTCCCGTATACAGGGGAGCTAGCCTTAAATCCGCGCTGTCCGGTCTGATCGGCTACCTAAAAATAAACACCGCGTTTGAGTACATCTTTATCTATAACCTTGGTGATAAAATTATAGAAAAGAAAACGGCCCTGATTCTCTACCGGTGTACCGCGGAACTTTTAATGTTGAGTATTGAATATTCAAACGCTTCCCGTTTTAAAATAGAGATTGATTCAATGGATGGTAACACAATTCTTAAATTCGAAGATGATAGTACGGGAACTTCTATTTTAAAAAAGGGTGATCTTAATTTTATTATCAACAAAATAAAATCTTGCGGAGGGACCATCGCAGAGCAGAAAAGCTTAACTTCCGCTAATGTGTTACAAATATCCATACCCGCGGAAAAACAGGAGGAGACTGATCATGAAGACCAGTCTCCCGAATAATAACTATTCATTGATGAAACTAAAAACATCTTCATACTTTTTCTGAACTGCCAGAACAGCTTCATCCTGAGCGTACTTCATCATTGAAAACGCGTTTTGAAAAGATTTACCAAACTCAGTGGCGAAGTTTTCCAAATCCTCCTCGGTGATTCCCTTCGGCAAATCCCCGGGTTCAGCTGAGCCGCTGAAAATTTCCGGGAAATCATCAATCAAATTTTCCAATTTTCCCTCAATTTTCTTGAGTGATTTCGCGTAGGATTCAAGAGCCTTCGCGTAATCATCAGCACTGTCTACTTTCTCCAGTTTCGCATTGTATTCTTTCAATGCTTTTGTCCATTCTTTAAAACCGTATTCATCGCTTCCGCTGCCGCCGGAACAAGCGGCGAACAAGATTAAAATAAATACCGCGAGAGAAACTGTGAGTAGTTTTTTCATTTCTTCAATCTCCTTGTTTTTATATTGATATTAAGTCTATAGAAAACAAGTAATCTTTCAAGAAAAATCCGCGAAAATAAATTTTCATTTTTTGCTATCTCTTACTATCTTTAAAAGTATGAATGACACTTTTAAACACAAAATAAAAAACCGGCTCCTTGCGATGCAGGAAGATTACCGGAAGAATTTTGAATTCGAACAGGAAGAATTTAACAAGCTTCTGAAAGACTTGTCGGATAAAGACACGATTGATGTGGCCGATGAACATAATGCCTACCGGAAGTTCGGAACCTTGACCATGCAGGACAAGGAGCGGCTGAGGGAAATAATATCCGCATTATACAAGATCGAGCAGGGAACATACGGCGAATGTGAAACCTGCGGCGCATTCATAGACGAAGGCAGATTGGAAGCCAAGCCCGAAGCCCATTTCTGCATACAATGCCGTAAGAGGAGAGAACAGGAAGGCGAAGCACGGTAACAGCAATTTTTTTCCCGCGGAAAAACGGCAATTGCTGATTTCTGTTCTATCTTATATACTCTCACCATGACAGCAAGAACAGGATCTTTGGACTTAACAAGTCCCAGCGCGTTTATCGGCAGACAGGGAAACGGAATAATCAGTTTCGGGTCAGGACAACCCGATCTCCCGCCTCCCGTCGAAGCAACGGATAACCTGGACATCAGACATGATCTCCGGTACGGGTTGATTCAGGGGGAGCTTCCTCTCCGCGAAGCTCTTTCCCGGGAATATCCAGCGTCGGAAGCCCATAATTTTGTAATCACCAACGGCGCATCGGAAGCTCTTGATTTAATCTTTAGAACGATCGGGGCCGGGAAAGTGCTGCTGCCGAGACCGTATTATTATTCGTATCCCTATATCGTCCGGTTCGCCGGAATGGAGCCGGTATACACCGATTTGATTGACGGCAGGATAGATATCGATGATTTCAGAAAAAAAATCCGCGGATGTGCTGCCGTCATCATCAATTCTCCGTCCAATCCAACAGGAAGGATTGAAAACATCGATACTCTAAAAGAAATTGAAAAGATCACTGAAGAACTTGGAATTTATGTAATTTCCGATGAGGTATACAAAGATCTTATATACGAACGGGAGAACTATCTCATAGAAGGTTCCCGGGTAATAACAGTAAATTCGTTCTCAAAGACATACGCGATGTGCGGGGTCCGGGTCGGCTATCTCTGGAGTCTCGATCAGGACCTGGTGAACAGAATAATCAATATTAAAACGCATACTTCCATGAATACGAACCTTGTCGGACAAGACATGGCGCTGAATGCAATGAAGGCCCCGGTATCTTATATAGAAAACCAGCTGAAAATTTGGATCCGCAGAAGGAATTTGATCTTTGACGGATTAAGAAGGATAGGGCTTGATCTTTGGAAACCGGAAGGAGCGTTTTATGTACTCCCCAGGGTAAAAAACCCCCGGGAAACCGTGGTGAAATTATTTCAGGATTATAAGGTGATCACGTACCTCGGAGAATGGTTCGGGGTCAAAGACCGGATCCGGATAAGTTATGCTCTTTCGGAAGAGGAGATACATGAAGGGTTAGAGAGAATCAGGCGGTGCCTGAGGGAAATGGGGACCCTGCCCTAATATTCAGCTACCTCAGAGATAGGACTAACGCAGCCGTTTTCAGGATTTACAAAAAGTGTGTCCAGTCTTTCGGTTGTGGCAAAATAATCGGTACCCTCAAAATCTCCGCAGTTTTTAAATATAGAGACAATCTTAGGATCTAGTTCTGAGGCTACCCGTTCAGATACTGCCACATTTCCCGGGGTGGCTGCTTTCTTTTCCAGGTGAGCGGCATAATTTATGACATCAGAGACGATCTTTCCGGTTTCCAAGAAAAACTTTATCATTCCGGTATCTATACCAATCCGTAAAGAGATAAATTCCGGTATCGGGTTTTCAGAAGATATATTAAAAAGGGCTAGGGATCTCTGAATATCCACCGCGCACTTTACCGCCCGTTCCTGATGCCCCTTAAGAGCAAAGGCAAGAATCCCTCCGTCGCCGGCCCAGTTCCACATTCTGCCCTCGTATTCGTTAAGCTTTCTTTCCAGAAAGTTCCAGAGGCCAAAATACATTTTTTCCATCTTTCGGCTGCGGTATTTCCGGACAAGACCGGAATTATCAACAATATCCACACTCATTATGGAAACCGGGTAGATACGGCCGTTCCGTAAAGTGCCCCAGTTCTTCATCTTATTTATTTCTTCTTTACTAAAATACAGCTTCCGTTTTTGACTATTATAGATGATGCCGATTTTTGCCAGATTATAAAAATAATTCTCTATTCCGTCGATCAACCGGCGGCGTCCCCGGAAAATCCCGTTATCAAGCTCGGCAACTAATTTAACCAGGTCTTTTATCTTATCTTTCTCCGCGGCATGTTCTACCAGGAGTTTAGCCGCTCTTCTCCGGGAAAGGGTAACGTGGGATGATTCACCGATAAGATTATGACTGTCATATTCAGAAAACAGGAGCGTTCCCAGCTCATCCATTTCATCCGGATTAAAATTAGCTGCAATGAGTTCAATCAATTCATTCCGTAATGACGGCTCAAGCATTCACTTTACCTCCACAAATGCGTCCGGAATCTCGTTAAGCACACTCATTTAATTATATAAGGTGAGTTACGCGTACGCAAGGGAACTGGACAATTCTGTATCTTTTAATTTATCCTGCAATCTCAGCTGTCATTTCAGATATTCGACGGGAGATTTCTTCAATCAGAGTTTCCAGAGCAATTTTCTCGGTCACTCCGTTCTTCCGGACCGTTACTTCCGCTTTCCCCTCTTTTAGTGAACGGTCTCCTAAGGTTATTCTTATAGGAATACCAAGCAGATCGGCGTCATTAAATTTCACTCCTGCCCGTTCGTCACGGTCGTCAAACAGGACTTCAATCCCTTCCGTGATCATCCGGCTGTATAAATCCTCGGCTTTTCCGGGATCCTTACTCAAATTTACCAGATAAACCTGGTAGGGAGCCACGGTAACGGGCCATATCAGTCCTTTGTCGTCGTTGAATTCCTGGGCGACACACGCGAGGAGACGGCCGATACCGATTCCGTATGACCCCATAACTACCGGTTTTTCCTGACCGCTGCTGTCTAAAAATTTGCAATTGAACGCGTCGCTGTATTTTGTTCCAAGTTTGAAAATGTTTCCGACTTCAATACCCCGCTTCGCTTTAAGGGAGCTTCCGCATTCTATACATTCCATTCCTTCATCGGCCGCGGCGATATCCCCCGTATAATCTACAGTAAAATCCCGGCCCGGTTTTACATTCTTTAGATGATAATCGTCTTCATTCGCTCCGGTTATAAAGCCGCTGGAATCAGAAATACTGTCGTCAATTACAACGACCGCGTCTGACATATTTACAGGAGAACCAAATCCCGGAATGGCACCATGCTTCTTTATTTCTTCAGGCAAGGCCGGCCTCATTTTGGACGCACCGAGAAGATTGGCTAATTTTGTTTCATTTAACGTAAGATCGCCCCGAATCAAGGCTGCGGCAAATTTTTCCTCTTCATTTCCCTGATCATCCGTTGTTCCATAAACCATGAACAACGCTTTTGCGGTCTCGTCCGGAGTCACCTTTAAAAAATCGGCCAGCTCTTCTATGGTCTTTTTCTCCGGTGTATGAATCCGTTCAACAGGCGCTTCGGTTCCGGCATGTTTATCTTTTCTAAAAGCAGCTACCTGCCGGTTGGCCGTATATCCGCATTTATCACAGATAATCAGGGTATCTTCGCCTACTTCGTTCAGATACATGAACTCGTGGGCTTCTTTTCCTCCCATCATCCCGATATCGGACTTAACTGCTATCACCGGTAATCCGCATCTGCGGAATATATTAAAATAAGCGTGATAATGTGCTTCATACTGCTTATCCAGACCTTCCCAATCCGCGTCGAGGGTGTAGGAATCTTTCATAACGAATTCCCTTACCCGGATGAGTCCGCCCCGGGGCCTCGGATCGTCTCTGAACTTTGTCTGGATGTGATAAACCATCCCGGGAAGCTGCCGGTAGGACGTAATTTCTGACCGCACCAAATCAGCTACAACTTCCTCATGGGTCATGGCTAACACCATGTCACGGTCATTCCTGTCGGAAAAACGGGCCATTTCCGCATCGATTGAATACCACCGGCCCGTCTCTTTCCACACGTCCGCGGGATTAACTACCGGCATCGATATTTCCTGACCCCCTAAGGCATTCATTTCATCTCTTATAATATTTTCGATTTTACGGATTGATCTGACTGCCAAAGGCAGATAACTAAATATACCTGATGCCAGCTGTCTGATATATCCGGCTCTGATCAGCAGTTTATGACTGGTAATTTCAACTCCGGCACTATCCTGTCTGAGTGTTCTCCCGAAGGCTCTACTCATCCTCATGAGAATCTCCTATAAAAAAAGCCCCGGTTTCGGGGCACAATGTTTACGTATGATGTACATTACCATTCTGACGGAGGGTTGTCAATTAAAATAAACCATTTTGTATCCTTAAGACATGGGATCCGCGATTGCGCCTATCGCGGAGATTTATTAGTATATTGTCTATATGATAAGAACAGGAATTATAGGATCGGGATTTGCTGCGGACTTTCACTTTTCATCTCTCGCTGAAGTCGCCGGTGAAGACGTCAGAATAGAAGGAGTATACTCTCCTACAAAAGAACATCGAGACGCTTTCGCTTTTGAACGGGGTATCAAAGCATTTACTTCCCTGGAATCCTTGCTGGACTCCGTAGATGTTGTGCATATATGTTCTCCCCCCCTTGCTCATGAAGAAGCAGCTGTCGCCGCGCTCCAAAGGGGTATCCACACCATTATTGAGAAACCTTTTACGGGGTACTTTGGAACGGAGAACGATTTTAATGCCGCGGGGTTTCCCCGGGAAAAGATGAAACAGGGCGCCTTAGAGAGTGCGTCCCGGATGGTACAAGCAGAGCAGGAGAGTAAAGGTAAAATATTTTATGCCGAGAATTGGCTGTGGGCACCGGTAATCCAGCGGGAAGCGGAGATAATCAGGAAAACAGGAGCACAGATACTCTGGATGATTGCCGAAGAAAGCCATTCCGGTTCTCACTCCCCTACTTACGGCATCTGGAGATATTCAGGGGGCGGTTCGATCATGGGTAAAGGCTGCCATCCCCTGACTACAGCTATATACTACAAATCCGTTGAAGGAACCGCGAAATCGGGTAAACCTATCAGGCCGAAGAGCGTAACCGCCCGGACCCATGATCTTACCCGGATACCGGAATTCCAGGACAAGGGATATATCCGGAAGGAGTACCAGGATGTTGAAGATTTCGGTTTAATCCATATCGTTTTTGAGGACGGGACAATAGCCGATATATTTTCTTCAGAAATTGTTCTCGGCGGTGTTCATAACTGGATTGAGATTTTCGCGAATAATCACCGGACCCGGTGCAATATCAATCCCACGGACGCGATGGAGACCTATAATCCCCAGGAAGAACAGTTCAGGGATATTTATGTCGTAGAAAAAATCGGTACGAAACAGGGATGGAGCAATCCGTCTCCGGATGAAAACTGGGCAACCGGGTATATCCAGGAGATAAGGCAATTTTACAGGTCTATACGGAATAATGAATTCCCGGTGCCGTATTCCCAGTTGGCATACGATACGATAGATGTTATATATTCATCATATCTTTCTGCTGAACGGAACGGTACAGAAGTTAGTGTCGGAGACAACGGACAAGGATAACTATTAGGGAGCCCTAAAATGGAAAAAACAATATTTGAAAAAATAATTGACGGGGAAATGGATGGGGACATCGTTTATCAGGATGATGATGTGATGGCCATAAGAGATATACAGCCTCAGGCACCGGTTCACGTACTCGTTATACCGAAAAAGAAAATTAAAGATTTCGCTTCGTTGAAGAGTGTAGAAAAGGAATATATCGGAACATTCATGCAGAAAGTCGCCGGTGTAGCGGAAAACCTTAACCTTGAACGGGGATATCGTATCGTTTTTAACGTAGGCGAGCATGGGCAGCAGAGCGTACTTTATCTTCATGCCCATCTATTAGGGGGCAGACAGATGGAATGGCCGCCGGGCTGATTTTTATATAAAAACATCCTTCTGCCAAAATCGAGGAAAAAATGCTTACAGTTGAGAAAATCGGCGGGACCTCCATGTCCAGGTTCGACGAAGTTCTAAAAAATATAATACTCAAAAACAATGAATCCCTTTATAACCGGGTTATTGTAGTATCGGCATACGGCGGTGTGACAAATCTGCTTTTAGAAGACAAGCATTCGGGAAAAGGAGGCATTTATACCGCTTTTTCTAACGAACGCAACTATCGCGAATTAGTCGCAGAATTACTCGAAAAAATGAAACAGATAAACTCGGCATTCCGGGAGATCGGACTTGATATATCCAAAGCGGATTCCTTCGTTCAGGAACGGATTGAGAGGACATGCAGCTATCTCCAGAACATCTCCGAACTCATCGGCTCCGGATACGCGGATAAAAAGAACATTCTGATGGCAGCAAGGGAAATTTTGGCTTCAGCCGGTGAAGCCCATTCCGCGTTTAACACAGTAAATATCCTGAACAACAACGGGATTAATGCTCAGCTTGTAGATTTAAGCGGGTTCAATGATTCCGATTATTTAACAATCGATGAACGGATCGCCCGGTCTTTTAAGAATATTGATTTTAAAAAATCACTTCCCATCGCCACAGGATATACAAAAGGCACCGAAGGCATTATGCGGGAATTCCAACGGGGATACACCGAAGTCACCTTTGCCAAAATAGCAGTTGAATTAGGAGCTTCCGAAGCCGTTATTCACAAAGAGTACCACTTGTGTTCCGCTGATCCTGAAATTGTGGGAGTGGAAAGAGCAATTCCGGTTGGTTATACCAATTATGATGTCGCGGATCAGCTTGCCGATATTTGGATGGAGGCGGTACATCCCAAAGTTTCTAAAGCTCTGGAACTGGCAGGAATCAATCTAAGGATCAAGAATGCGTTCGATCCGGATCATCCGGGTACCCTTATCTCCAAAAGTTATCTTGGTAAAGCGTCGAAGGTAGAACTCGTATCCGGAAATGAATCAGTACTTGTTGTCGAAATTCATGATCCTTCCATGGTGGGTGCCATCGGTTTTGATATGGATATCATGAGTGTCTTTGTTTCCTGCAACATTTCCTACATTATGAAAGCAACAAACGCGAATTCCATATCCATGGTAATTCAGGATACTCCGGAGGCTCAACCCATGATCAGGGAACTAAAACGGAAATTCTTTATGGTTACCGCGAGAAAGGCTGCTATTGTCTGTATTATGGGATCAAATATCGCAAAACCGGGAATCCTCGCGAAAGCATCAAGAGTTTTGTCACAAAATAACATCAACATCGATTGTGTATCCCAGTCTCTTAGACAGGTGAATATACAATTTTTGATATCCCGCAGACATTACAAAAAAGCGATCGAACAGCTGAATCAAGTACTATGTTTAGAGTGATTTAGCTTTAATCCGTTCCATCGCCCATTCGGTGTACTTTCTGACTCTTTTATCCGGATCCGCACGGAGCTCGTCTAATATTTTCTTACCCGAAGCAGTATTCAGTCTTTCTAATGCTTTCACCACACTTACCCGGACATCCTGGTTTGGATCCCGTGACGCCAGCACAACTCCCCTGAATGCCTGGAGGGTTCCTACTTTGGAAAGAAATTCCGCGCTTTGCCGGCGAACTTCCGGGTCTCGGTGAGACAATTTTCGAACCTCGTGTTCCACCGCTCCGGTTTTTTCCAGGATCTCGCTGAGGTAGGGTTTCAGTGAGGAGATGTCTTCCATCAGAAGGTCTTCGGCGGCGGAACTGCCGGCTGTCTCCATTCTTGAAAATACAGCGACCAGTTTTTCCCGCAAATCCGGACCGGCATCTTTAAAATGCTCGATCAAAGAAATTATTTCATTTTTTTCTCTTTTTTCTGCTAATGCTTCGATCGTACAGCCGGTTAACTCTTCATCTTCAGCTAAAAATTCAACAAGAATATTCAGTGACAGGATGTTTTCAGATAAGGACAGACCTTCCAACACAGCTTTTTTAACGATAGGTACTTCATTTTTATCGCTGAGTATTTGCTTCATTTCTTCGAGTACTTTTTCATTCCCGAAGCTTCCGAGAGCTTTCGCGGTATTTATCCGGACCCGTTCAACCGGATCTCTCAAGCCGTCCGTCGCCTGATTCAGACTCCTGGTGTCTCCATAATCAACCAGCGACCAAACGCTGGATACTCTAACATCCGGATCCGCATCCCAAACACCCTTCCTTATATAGGGAAGGAAGTTTTTGTTTTCAGTTACCGCAAGACAGCTGATAAGAGAAGAGCGCACGGCCGCGTCATTATCCTCTAATAACTTAATCACAACTTCTTCGTAGTCTGTTGACTTAAATTCTTTTAAGATGTTAGAAAAGATTCTTGAATCTTCCAAAGAAAGAATGTGTATATTTTCTAGAATAAACTGTATTGTGTACCCTATGTTTAAAGCCGCAAGAATTTTTAGACCTTCCATTCGCACCCGGTGACTCAGCGCGTCTCTGGGAGATTTTACTATTCCTATTAATTGAGGAAGAGATATATGCGGAGGCAGTTTTACTATCGCCTGCCGCAGCAGAGAAAAATCGATAAAATTTTCATCCCGCAGAAAATCAAACAGGAGATCGGCAAAAATATAATCTCCGGTTTTCGGTAAATTAGGAAGCAGGATAGAAAGTATCTCTTTATTATTGCGTGATTTCCGCAATTCATCTTTCAGAATGCGGTAAGACCGCTCACCGCCGTATTTTCTAATAATGGTAACAGTTAACAGATACGTTTCAGGATATTCGGCGACATCCATGAGCTTAAAAACCCTTTGCGCCAGCATACTGATAAAACGTCTGTCCGGATATTTATTTAATAACCTGGCTCCAGCGGTCAGGACGTCGGCGTTATCTGTCGATTCAATTTTCTCCAGGAAATTATCAATGCCCACACTGCATGCCGATTCCAGTAAAGCGTTTGTTCTCTCCATTGCGTCGCGGTCTCCGCGGTGAACTGCTGAGAACATCCGGGAAAGTACACCGATGGTATCCAAAAAGTAGGCAGCATGCAGCCTCAGCTCCTGATTCTTTGATGATATAAAAGTTAATGCCGTGTTTTCATCTTCTTGAGAACCCGGTTCTAGGGTTTCAAGAAGATGCAGCGCCTGAGAATCGCTCAAATTTTGGGGATCCACATGATAAAATTCCGCGAAGTCCTCTAATAGTCTCCGCTTAGCTGAACACCGGACTTCATACACCGGATCGTCTTTAAGCCTTGCAAGCAAATATTCGGCAAACTTTTCCCGGTTCTTCGGGTTGAATTCCGTAATGATGGTTTTTCTGACGAGTGGGTTAGAATCATGAACAAGCTCTTCTACCGACTTCTGTGAACGGGCCGAAGTATCGCCATCCTCGTGGTGAATCAATATTTTTACAGCAAAATACCGGGCTGCCCATTCCGGATCCCCTGTCATCTCCCTGATTTCATCTATCCGGTTTGAAAAAAGTTTCAGTCCCTGTGTGCCGTCGAAATCCTCACCCTTTCCGGATATTGCAACCCGCCTGAGGATCAGGAGATCGCCATGACTTTTTAACCAGCTCAGAAACAGGGACGCCACTCTTTTTTTCCGGAGAGATAAAAGCATCACGTAAAACAAGCCTCTTTCGGGCGCGTATGCTAACACCCGTTTAGCATCCCTTTTTCTGCCTCTTCTTTTAAGATGTTCAATCCAGACATGAGGAAGCCGGAAGAATTTAATTAGATCCGCTTCACTTTTCTTGTTCAGTTTGATGATATACCGGGAGTGCCTCCGGATTGTTGTCTCCGAAAGAGTATCAAGAACGTCACACTCCGTTTTTTCGGTATCAGCGGCTTGTTTTATCCGGTACCGGTTAGTCAACATTATAACAAAAAAGAAAACAGCGACGCCTAGTACAACCGTACCGGCAGCTATAAAAACCCATATCGATAATACTTCAAAAAAAAGGACTACATTATCCATGACTGACATCCTCCTCATTTTTTACTTCAGCTTAAGCACTTTATACACCGGAATCGGTTCGGATTTTCCCTTCACCGAAACCGCTTTTAATTTTTTTAGGGAAAATTTATCAGCAACGAAATCAGCAGTGTTTTGCGTGATAATAATCTCTCCGGCTTCCGCGATCCCTTCAAGACGGGCAGCCACATTCACGGTATCACCAATGATGGAGTAGTCCATCCTTCGGCTGCTCCCTAAATTTCCCGCGACTAACGGCCCCGAATGCATACCGATACCGATCTTCAATTTCGAAGCATCACCGGTAAAAAACTTCCGGTCCTTAGCCGCAACCATCTGCTGAATCTCGTAAGCACACGTTACCGCGTACAGCGCGTCCTGCTGTTCCGACATCAGAGGTACACCCCACGCAGCCATTATACAGTCACCGATAAATTTATCGATATACCCCCGGTTCTTTATTATGACTTCCACCGCTTCGCTGAAATATTCGTTCAGCACTTCAATTATATACTCGGGTTCCTTACCCTCCGAAAAGGAAGTATACCCCCTTATATCGGCAAAAAATACCGTAGCAGTTTTTTTTGCTCCGCCGGGACGCACCAGTTCGGGTTTCTCCATCAGATTATGAACTACTTCCTGAGACAAATATCTGGAAAACATGTCCTTTATGACACGCCGTTCCTCCACCGCGATATTGACCCGGTTTTTAAGTTCCCGCTCTCTCGTCTGATCGGTAAACAGAAGAATAACTCCTTCATCTTTCCCTCTTTTCCCGCGGAGCGGAGATAGATTTAGAGAAAAATCTATCTCTCCCCCCTCCGATTTAAGAATCCCCTCAAGTCCTAATATCTCCGTATTCTCCCTGCGGGCTTTATCTACCGCGTTATAGACTTTCCTAGACAGGGCCTTTCCTAAAACCTCGGGAAACTGTTTCCCCAGAGTTTCTTTCCCGATTCCCATTTTGACAGCCGCGGCGGAATTGGCATAGCGGATTGTGTTGTCGGCATCCAGAGTTACTAGAAAGTTGGTCATCGAAGTAAATATATTTTCCTGGTATCGCTCAAGTTCTTCAGTGTACCGGAGCTGTTCCCTGAGATCGGCATACAGGCTCGCGTTATGAAGCATCCCGGCGGCAAGAGCGGTGAATGAATTCAGGAATTCAAATTTCACTCTATCGTAAAAGTCTTCATACCGGGAGTTTAACAGCAGGATTCCTAGATATACCTGATGAGAAAAAACAGGCAGGGCGATTCCGCTGTTCATCTGATGATTTAAGAAGATATCCGTGAAGAATGAATCTTTCCGGGAAAGTAAAACTATTGACTCACGGCATTCCTTTAAAAAATCAACCAGGCCGTTACGGGGAGGAAATGTCCGGGGCAGATCAAATCTTCCTCTGCGGTATACAAGATTAAGAGGACTGTTGGGAGCACTGGGATCTTCAAACGCGTAAAAGCAGGCGATATCAGATTTAGTAACATCGAGAGACTGCTCGACCAGGACAGATATAATAGATTTACTATCCAGGTTATCTGACAACAGAGATCCGGCACGGACAAGATCGTCCATAACTTCTACGGGCATAACCACTCCATCTCTTAATTATAGTTTATTATCACTATAATGGAAGGGACGACAACTGAACAGTCAGAGTAGAAAAAACGCCGGCTCCACCTTCCGCTAAGCAGTATTTATTAATTTACCGATACTGTAAGTGGAGGGGAGAAATGAAAGTATTCCATATCAATAAACTGGATGGGATAGAAATTAGAATCGAGGTACTTCGCGAGGACGAGAACGGTTTTGATATTATTCTATCTTCAACCGCGGGAAACATGACACAGGAGTCTCATGAACATATCCCCCGTTACCTGCTTGAAGAAGGAATTATCTCGGGGATGATCAGTGAATCGGGAAATTACTCGTCTCCCGCCCCGCTGTGACCATCCATCTGCTCCTGAAGCACGGTTTGTATAATCGCGATAACCTTTCCCGCGGATTCTTCGAACTGATCCCATCGATACCGAAAATCCTCAGAAGAGGCAAACAGTTTCAAATACATATTTTCATATAATTCATCCCTGAACAATGCAATCTCTTTTTCCACAGGCGAAAGGCTGAATTCCGTCAGGTCAAGTACATCCTCCGGGCCGTTCCAGTATTCATCTAGAAAATTCCGTATTATGGCATTCAGATTGCCGGGCCATCTGGAATTTTCCCGCCATAACGAAAAATCGGTGGAAAACATCAGGAGGGGATTCCGCCAATAGGCTCCGGAGGGATACCGGCTGTCGGGAAGAAACTCCATATCACCATCTTCCTTCAGTTCCCAATCCAAACCGGTAATTCCGTACTGGATCAGATCGAAATATTCCCGTTCCTGCAGCGTCGCAAGAAAATCAACAACCCGGTCAGTTTGTTTAGTATTCCCTAAGTAGAAATGATTTAGCCCATCCACCGTATAAGCAGGTGTACCCCCGTTTTTATCGTAAATGAACTCATATTCACTCAGGTTGGAAACGGCTCCCTGGGTGTAAAAAGGATCCATCAAAAAAGAATTTGCTGAAACTTTGAACGCGAACCACTCATCTGCTGTTTTGACGTCAAAGTTCATATATCCGTAAAGCGGACCGTTTCTAGGAGGTTTTCCGAAGTAGTATCCCTCTTCGTACAGCCGAATGGCACGTAAAAAGAATGACTGGATTTCATTATCCATCTCGTCAAAAAGTGAATATATTTTCGGATCATTTTCTTTTAAGAACAGGACCATTGAATTATTCAGGAAAGGTAAAGGCCGCCAGCCCTTTTCAATATATAAAAGATCCCGCAGCAACGAAGGCGGCGAGGCCCCGTCTTCCCGGATCAGGTTTTTTCTTCCGGCAATACGGGAATACTCTATCGCTTCACGTTCCAACGCCGCAAAAGTCGTTAGCGGATATTCCGAGACAGCCCGCCTCTTTTCGCTGTCAACGACCCACACATCAGGGCCGACAAAAGTCCTGAACGGGATGCCGTAGGAAACACCGTCAACAACTGCTTCATCCCAGTGCCTTTCCTTGAAAGAAAAATAAAATTGGGGAAAAATCTGTTTGATATACTCCACAGGTACAATCATTTCTTCTTCCGCCATTATTTCAACGGCATTCCTGGAGGGCGGAAATATGAGGTCGGGGGTATCCCCCGCGTTTACCTTTTTTTCCAACGCGCTGATAAACTCGTTGGTATTCCAGGGCCCGACACTGTATTCTAGCGTTACATTCGTCATTTCTCTAATGCGGTCCACAACCCGGTTGATTGACTCTATATTCGATTCCAAAAGCGTTGCTGTCCGGCGGGTAAATAATGTGACGGTAAGAGGATCAGGAACAGTGTCCTTTGTTACGGCATATGGATCTTTTTCACTGTTACTGCACCCGGATAAAAATAAAAAAACTCCCAGGACCAAGAGGAGATATCTATGCAACATACGTATAATCGGTACTCCTAATCCTGCCAATAAATATAGTTCATATTTGTCTGAAGAGTCCGTGTCATATTATTGTCGTCCTGATATTCGATAATTACGTAGCCTTCTTTATGGGTGATGGTAATAAGGCTTTGAATGGAATGAATCATCCTGCCTTGATTATCATATATATTAATCTTTCCTTTCATATCCGAAAAGTATAAATGAAGATGCCTTCCGGAATCAAGCAGTATCAATTATGGAAAGCATAAATTCAAAAGATTTTCACAAAATCGGGCGGGGGAGCTGTGTTTATTGACCCGCATCTATATTAAATTTATCTTTAAGAGACCCCGGGAGGTGGTACTTGAGTAATATAATAATAGAAGTAAACCATGCGTATAAATCATACGGTTCCCTGCGGGCAGTGAATGATTTGACCTTCCAGGTTAGGGAAGGGACGTGTTTCAGCCTGCTTGGTCCAAACGGCGCGGGGAAAACCAGTATGATGAAAGTACTCTACGGCAAAGCAAAACCGGATAACCGGAAAGAAATGGAATTGCAGGTCTTCGGATTTGATCCGAGACATCAGGAGCTGCAGATAAAATCCGTCTCCGGAGTAGTTCCTCAGGAGGACAGCCTTGATCAGGAACTAAACGTAAAACAAAACCTGAATATTTATGCCAATTTTTTTAATTTATCAAAGGCGAGCCGGCAGAAGAGGATTGATTATCTCCTTGACTTTATGGAGCTGTCAGAAAAAAAGAAGGTCAAAATAAAAGAACTGTCAGGAGGAATGAAGCGGCGCCTCGTGATCGCAAGGGCTTTGCTGAATCAGCCGCGGCTTCTCTTTCTCGATGAACCCACCACAGGCTTGGACCCCCAGGTAAGACAGCTCATTTGGGATAAACTAAGGAGTCTGAAAAAAGAGGGGGTTTCAATTTTACTGACTACCCACTATATGGATGAGGCCTTTCAGCTGTCGGATGAACTTATTATCATGGATAAAGGAAAGAATGTCCTCCAGGGAAATCCGAGAAAACTCCTCTCCACGGATATAGAACCCCACGTCCTGGAACTCATTAAACCAGAATTTGCGTCTGAAGTCGAAAAAAAAGCGAACGGGAAACCTCTTCGAAAGGAAGCATCCCAGGAACGGGTTTTATACTACAGCGGTGATGTAGCAGTGCTCCAGCGGATGAGCGAAGGATTAGACTTCGGCGATTATCACCTCCGCCCGGTTAATCTAGAGGACCTTTTTCTAAAGGCTACAGGAAGGAAACTACATGAACAGCAGTAACCCAACAGCGGAAAAAAAAGGAGGCGGAGTAATAACTGTCGGGTATTACCCCCGTTTCTTCAGCAGAATATTCAGCGTTTGGTTCCGGCATGTCAGGGTTTACTCTCAGAACCTGCTGAGCAACGGACTCCCTCCGTTTCTAGAGCCCCTTATTTTCCTTGCCGGTATCGGGCTGGGGCTGGGGCGGTACATACAGAACATGAACGGTATCCCCTATTTGGAGTACCTTGCCTCCGGTTTATTAGTAACTGCCGCAATGTACACCTCTGTGTTTGAATGCTCCTTCGGAACTTTTATCCGGCTGGAATTCGATAAAGTGTATGACGGTATGCTTTCCGCGCCGATAACCGCGGGAAATCTCATGGTCGGCGAAATCCTTTGGGCGGGCACAAAAGGACTCTTTTTCACTTTTGCCGTGGTTATAATTGTGGCGGCATTCCGGATCTTACCGGTGACCGCGGTACTGCCCACGCCTCTGGTGGGATTTCTGACAGGGATCATGTTCGCGAGTATGTCCCTTTTGGTGACGTCATTTGTCAACAACATTAATCATTTTAATTTTTATGTTTCCGGACTTATTTCTCCCATGTTTTTCTTCTCCGGAGTCGCCTTTCCTATAGAAAATCTTCCCCAGTCCCTTGTCTGGGTCGCGGAAGCGCTGCCGTTAACACACGCTGTTAGACTTGCCCGGGCGTTCAGTCTCAATCAGCTTGCCCCTGTACATCTATGGGATCTTCTTTATATTATAGCCTTTTCCTTTATCATCGGTGCAGCTGCAATTTGGCGGCTTAAAAGAAGGCTTATAGATTGACTAACAGGAGGATAGCTTAATGCAGTTTTTAGAATCACTTTCGGCAGGTGAAGTTGACCTTTCGGCGATTCTCCTAAAATTGGGGCTCGCCTTTTTACTTGGGGGTTTAACTGGTCTGGAACGGGAACTGAGTCACCAGCCGGCCGGCTTGCGGACCCACATCCTTATATCGACCGGCGCCTGTCTCCTGACGGTTCTGTCAATATTTATCGGTCAGGGAATGGAGGGGACATCTTCGGGTGATCCCGGGAGAATAGCATCCCAAATCGTATCCGGTATCGGATTTCTAGGAGCCGGAGCCATCATCAACTTCGGTGTTGATATCCGGGGACTCACTACCGCCGCGTCGGTGTGGTCCACCGCCGCTATTGGAATGGCCGTCGGAGGCGGTCTTTTTACAGCCGCGGCTATTGCTACAGGGATTATTCTGTTTGCCCTCATCATTCTTGAACAGCTTGAAAAAAAGATACTTCCGGATAAAAACCTTAAAATACTGACAGTAGAATGCGAAGGAAAAACAATCATTAAAGAGGAGATATACTCGGTCTTGAAAGATTTTAAAATAAAAGTCCGCAGCCTTAATATAAGGCAGCTCATAAAAGAGAATAAAACTGAATACAAAATGATCATCTATATCAATAGAGAAACTAATCTTGATGAGGTATACGCCAGGTTCCATTCGGAAATCAAGAATATTACCCGGCTGGAAATTGTCCAGGAAGCTTAATGATTGAACATATGCCGGTCCCGGCGAAGTATATAGAGCAGATTTATTCCCAGACCTAAGGCTAAGACTATTCCCAGAAACAGGAAAATGGCGGGTATTCCCAGGTTGATAGAAATAAAGCTGCCGGCCATAGGCGCCAGAAACCAGCCCAGACTGCCAACGGCCGTCTGTACGCCAAAAAGTTTTCCCCGCTTTCCGGGATCTGTCTGAATACTCAGGGAAGACTGAACAATCGGTTCGACCCCTCCGAGAAAGTAAGTTCCCGCAACATAAAGCAGAATAAAACTCCAAAGCCCCCTAGTAAAGAAAACCGGTATGTAGAACATCCCGCCGAGAAACATGAATAATACAATTAAGAGTGATTTTTGCTTCCGGTCTCCCAACCTGCTTAATGTAAGCCCTGCTAAAGCGGTTGCCAGCCCAACCGCTGCCGAAACGGAGCCGGTTATCGAAGAGGCTCCCCGGAGAGTACCCCGGATTTCCTGGATATACAGCGCGATGAAGGGATTCGCCATTGTACGGGTAAAACGGAGGATGAACAAACTGAAAAAGAGAATCAGAATCTCCGGACGCAAAAACATCCGGAGAGTATTGCGCAGCCGCTGCCGAAGAGCAGGTTTAACTCCCCCTCCCGATGCAGGGGGCGCTTCCGGCTTTTTGCTTTCGGTGATCAGAAACAGGACGAAGAAAAATCCTGCTAACAGCACAGAAGAACCTATCATAAAACTGGTACGGTAACCGACGAGTTCCGCCAGCAAACCACCCACGAAAGGTCCCAAGGCGAGTCCGATAAAGGTGGAAGAGGAGAGGAATCCAAGCGCGAACGACTGCCTGTCCGAAGGTGTTTCCGCGGCCACCAGAGTAGCGGCAGCGGAAATAGTTCCGGTGAAAAGTCCCTGACAGATCCGGAGTACTACCACGGTCTGAACATTCCGGCTCAAACCTAACAGAAATATGATAATGCTGCCGACCCCCATGGACCTGAGCATCATAAGTTTTCTGCCGAAACGGTCCGCCAGCCCTCCCCAGATCGGCGCCATTATACCCATCGCGAGGGCAGGGGCAGAGGAGATAATCCCGGTCCAGAACCGGACCCGTTCCGGATCGGTTATTCCAAGATCCTGAATGTAGTACGGCAGAAACGGAAGGGCGAATCCGAAACCTGTTAAAGAGAGAATTTGAGCCACCCAAACCGTATATAAGTTCCGTTTCCAGATGTTCATGATTTATCACCGGTTTGAGTCAGAATGTGGGTTACGAGATTATAAGAATTATCCGAGGCGGACCTCATAATCTTGGAAAAATCTTTCCGCGCGTTTCTGTCGGCCCGGTCGGACACCGTTCTTGTCAGCAGGAAAGGTATACCATTGCTGAAGGCGACCAACCCGACCGCGGCTCCCTCCATCTCCACCGCGTCTCCCTCGAGATGCGACCTTAAAACCCGGCTGCTTTCGGAATCGGCAGCGAGAACAACAAAACGGTCACCGGTCAGTATCCTGCCGGTATGTACCGCGTGTTTCTTCAAGAAAGATTTTCCCCAGGGCGAGGTTTTTACCGACAAGGCCGCTTCTATTAATTCAGGATCGGATTTCAAAATCCGGATACCCGTAAACGGAATCTCCCCCAGCTCGAAGTTCATGGCAGTAACGTCCATGTCGTACTGGAGTGTGTCATTCCCGATTATTATATCTCCGATCCCGTAACCGGGATTTAATGCTCCGGCCAATCCGGTAAAGATCACTGCATCCACGGGATAAGAATCGATGATCCGCTGAGTAACCATGGCCGAAAGTACCTTACCCACTCCCGATTTTGCAAGAATCACTTCACGGCCCTTCAGTGTTCCCAGATATATTTCTCTTCCTTTCCAGGAATGTACTTTCCTGTTTACAAGATTCTTTTTAAATGTCTTGATTTCGCAGTCCAGCGCGCCCAATATGAGTATCATGTTTTCTTAAGCACCTTCCGGACCCTTTCAAGTCCCTCTTCCAGAAGCGTTCGGGGGCAGGCTATGTTTAAACGCTGAAAGTTCTCACCGCCGGCACCGAAAGAGGCTCCGTCGCTCAAAAATACTTTTCCTTCTTTTAAGAGCAGTTTATTTACAGACCCGGATTCCGGACGGTACGCGGAAAAATCGATCCAGACGAGATAGGTTCCTTCCAGAGGATATACCCCCGCCTCCGGCAGCTCCTCCTTTAGATAATCATAAACAAACAGGTAATTTTTTTGGATATAATCCAGCACCGTTTCGAGCCACCTTTCCCCTGTCTTGTACGCGGCCTCGGCAGCAGTAACAGAGAGAAGATTAGGCACAGTCATCCCGGCTTTATCCCGCTCCTTTAAAAAACGGTTCCGGGTGTCAGTATCCGGAATGACCGTGAATCCTGTGGGAATTCCGGCGATATTGAATGTTTTATTCGGGGAAAGACAGATGATGACCGGTACATCTGACGGCACCCCGCACTTTAAAATAGGGGTATATTTATTTCCGGGCAAAATCAGGTCGGCGTGGATATCATCGCTCAGGATCAGAACGTTATGTTTTCTGCAGATAGAAAGCAGCTCTTCAAGTTCATCTTTTGTCCATACCCTGCCCACCGGGTTGTGGGGATTACAGAGGACAAGCATCTTTACTCCACGGTGAAATTTGAATTCCAAATCCGCGAAGTCCATTCGGTAACCGTCAGATGACGGTACAAGGGGATTAATAATCAGTCGTCGTCCCAATTTTTCCGGCATCTGAAACAGGGGATAATACACGGGAAGCTGAACCGCTATACTGTCTCCGGGAGAAGTAAATGCCTCTACGGCAATCTGAACAGAATCCAGCACACTCCCGGTCAAAAGCACATAATCCCGGTGTATACTCCAGTCGTCCCTTCGCAGACGCCAGTCTATAAAGGAGCTGAACAGACTTTCAGGAGGTAAGGTGTAACCGAATATCCCGTGATTTATCCGTTCGTTCAGCGCTTTTTTTACACCGGAAGGAGCAGGAAAATCCATATCCGCGACCCAGAAGGGAAGAACATATTCGTCTTTCGGGATGCTCCATTTCAAAGAATTGGTCCCCTTCCGGCTGATAACATTATCTAAATCGAAATTCATGGCGCCATTATAGTCAATTCCCCCTTCACGGACCATAGTGTTTATAGTACTTTTTATTTTCATGAATGAAGATTTAATGATATTCAGAAGCCGCATTCTAAGAGAAACCCGTGATTTTTTTACCCGGAAAGGGTTCCTTGAAGTTGATACGCCTTTGCTTTCGCCGCAACTTATTCCCGAGGGACCTATTGCCCCGTTCCGGACTTCCTTTGATCCTCCATACGGCAAAAGCCGGAGTCTCTACCTTATTCCGTCGCCGGAATTGTGGATGAAGCGTATCTTGAGCAGGGGATCTCCAAGTATATTTCAAATCTGTAAGTCCTTCCGGAACGGTGAATCCCTGGGACGGCATCACAATCCCGAATTTACAATGCTTGAATACTATGCTCTGCGCCATAATTATATGGATTCCATGAATCTGACGGAGGAATTTATTTCCGCCCTGGACGGTTCATTTCCGGCGCCTTTCGACCGGATCAGTCTTCCTGATCTTTTCAGACGGACAACAGGCATAAATTTAGCGGAAGCACAGGATCTAACGTCCCTTCAGAACGAAGCCCGGGGTGCCGGAATTAAATTTCAGGAGGATGATTCATGGCCGGATATCTTTGACCGGATATTTGTTTCCCGTGTGGAACCCGCATTACCGGGAAACAAGCCTGTTTTCTTATACGATTACCCTGCTAAGGTTCCGGTATTGGCAAAGGAAAAGTCGGGCACTCCTTGGTGTGAACGGTGGGAACTGTATTATAAAGGAATAGAAATAGCCAACTGCTATACGGAAGAAGATGATCCGGAAAGGGTAAAATCGTTTTATCTCCACGAATCGCGGAGAATGGGGAAAACGGGGGCACCTCCGGATAAAGGGTTTTTATCACTGTTCGAAACGCCTTTTCCGCCCTGTTCAGGGACCGCACTGGGAATGGACAGACTGATTATGGTATTATCCGGGATTTCAGATATCAAGGGGGTGATTTTTTTCCCTTTATCGGATATATTATAAGACTACACTATAGAAACGATAGATTAGATAGATAAGATAGTAGACGGCTTAAGTCTGCCGAAAAATCAAGAAAAGGGTACGAAAATATGATAAAAGCTGGTTCGATTGATAAAGGAATGTGTTTAATCATCAAAGATGAGCCATATCTCGTCACAGAAAGGGAATTTGTAAATCCGGGTAAAGGCGCTGCATTTACCAAAGTTAAATTAAAGAACCTGAAGACCGGACTCGTTCTCAGAGAGACAATCAAAACAAGCGACACAGTAGAAGAAGCGGATGTCTATGAACGCCAGGCACAATATCTCTATGCCGATGATCTTGGATTTCATTTTATGGACTCAGATAATTATGAACAATTTATTGTTACCAAAGATGAGGGATTAGAAGACAAGGGGTTTTTTATAAAAGAAGGTGAAACGTATAAAATTCTGATGTGGGAAGAAAATCCGATTGATATAAAAGTTCCCCTAAAGATTGTTTTGGAAGTCACTGAAGCCGCTGACGCCATCAAAGGAGATACAGTTACCGGTGCCACAAAAACGGTAACCACCGAAACGGGTTTTAAAGTAAAAGTGCCGATTTTTATAAAAGAGGGTGAACGGGTCCTTGTTAATACAGAAAGCGGGGAGTACGTGGAAAGGGTCAACTCATAGAACGACTTAAGAAGGGAATAAGGCCATTATAGCAGGTGCCGGCTGTAACCCGGAGTAGTTTCTCCAGTCCCTCTTGGCCGACGCAAAATTTAAGAGCAGCGGCTCCATAAAAGAGCCGAACTTCTATTAGGAGAAGAGAGTGAGAGTAACAACAAAAGGGCGTTACGCGTTAAGGGCAATTGTTGATTTGGCACTGACAGAACAGGACAAGCCGGTTCCTATAAAAGATATTGCGAAGCGCGAAGGTATATCTCCTGAATTCCTGGAACAAATTTTTTTCAAGCTGAAAAAGTCGGATATAATACGTTCCGTTCGGGGACCCGGCGGCGGATTCAGCATAAACCAGGATCTTTCTAATATAACCATGAAAGACATCTTTGAAGCTGTAGGCGAAGAAGTTGCTTTAGCGCCGTGTCAGCAGACGAACGAAACGGAACCGGTATGCAACAGGGAAAAGGAATGTATTATGAAAGATTTGTGGTCCTCAATGACTGAACATATTGTTCAATACTTAAGCGGACTCGATTTAAAAACTATTGTGGAGATGAACCGGAAAACCAAGGTCTCTTAGTTTTCTTCCGGCTCCTGTTCAGGAATCTGGTTCCGGGTACCTTTCATATGCACATCAACCTGCGGAAAAGGGATTTCAACCCGATTCTGTTTGAAACTCCGCCATATTTCCAGATTACACCAGCTTGACGCGGCGTATTTGTCATTCACATCGGTAATCCACGTCCAAAGGGACATGGTAATACCTGAATCATCAAACGAAACAACCCGCACAACAATCTTTGAATTGGGCAAACGGAACGGATTTTCCTCGGCTACACCTTCCATCACCTCAATTACCCGATCTAAATCGGAGTTGTATGAAACCTGAACCATATTCTTAATGATGATCCGCTTATCATTATACGAGTAATTATGCACCTGATTTTCAACGATATTCGAATTGGGAATGATTATGGTTTCGTTGGTAAGAGTATTGATGACCGTAGATAACAGGCGGATCGTAATAACCGTGCCGTCAAGATCATTCACCAAAATCCGGTCACCTTCCTTGATAGGCCGGGTAACGATAATGACCAAACCGGCGAAAAAGTTCGCCACAACTCCCTGCAGACCAAAGCCGAGACCGACACCGAGAACTCCGAAGAGTACCGTAAGGGAAGAGACGTTGATGCCGATAACGGAAAGACCGATTATGATTACGAGCCCGGTAACCAGATACCGGACGAGATTGAGGAGTGAAAATCGGCGGGACGGATCCAGATTTGAAGTTACCGGGGTGTTTTCCAGCACCCGTTTCGCGATTTTAGACAGCCACGTAGCAACATAGAAAACAGGTATTGTTAACAGGAGCGTGGTTACAGATATTTTGGTAGACCCGCTTTCATAAAACGGCTTGTTCAGGAAGGTGAACGCGTTACCGATATACGTAAACATTTCCGCTCCGAATAAACGGGCGGTGAGTATAATAAAAAGGACAATAAGGAGAATCCTCAGGATTATTTTGGTCCACCGGTAGATGTTCCGCCTGCCCGCTTCTCCCATTTCCGCCTGATTCAGGAGCCGTTTTATCACCAGCAGAAACAGTTTATAAAATACCAAAGCCGCTGCTGTAGGGAGTACCAGGGTAAGAAAAAGTTCAAGGACGGAAAAACTCAGCTGAGTCTCTCCTATTTCAATGGAGGAGCTTAAAAAATCAAATATTTCCTCCATAATTATCCCTTCCGCGCGAAATCCAGCATTCTAATTTCTTCTGATTCCGTTATAAATCCCCGCGCTCTGCAGATCGGCAGAAATTCTTCCACCATCGCATACGCCCGGATCGAGATCCCAAGCCGCCTCATATCGTCGGCCCCGGAAGCTCCCCGCTGTATGAGTACGGTAAGATAATCCACTTGAAGCCCTTCTCCCCGGAGGATTTCAACAGCTTCTTCCTTACTCTTCCCGGTGGTTATCAGATCATCCAGGAGTAATACTTTCTCATTCTCCTTGTATTCACCTTCGATTCGGTTTCCGGTACCATGCGGTTTTGCCGGAATCCGCGGGTATATCATGGGAACCCCTAAACGCAGGCTGAGGGCGGCGGCCAAGGGTAACCCTGCTGTCGGGATACCTGCAATTCTATCGAATTCCAGGCCCTTCACCGCCGCGGCATACGCTTCCGCGGCTTGAGACAGCAATTTCGGAAAGGATATGATCCTGCGGAGATCAATATAAAATGGAGAATGTTTTCCCGATTTTAGTAAGAAATCACCTGTTTTAAAGCATCCGGCGTCAATAAGATTATTCAGAAAATCGGATTTCGTGCTTTTCCCGGCCCCGGGGGTATACACTTTGGCTCTGCCTTTATTTATTTCCATCCGGAAACGGTTTGCCGCCTCTCCGGGATCATCGGAGCCGGCAATGCTTCTAGACGCGTTGACCAGGAGACCCGAACCGTCCTTCCTGCGGCCCGCCGCTGAAGCAGTAACAGCGTCTCCGCCCTGTGCTCCCACCCCGGGAACCAGAAACCAGGTATCAGGAAATGAGCTTCTTATACGGGCAAGCGCCTCCGGATCATTACCCGGGAGTACAAGGCCGAGTCTATCACTTTCGGCACCGGAGAGACACCTTTCAGCCAGGTACTGGTAAAACGGTACCCTGCCTGTACCGACCGGTATCTCCTGAAAAAGCGATGCCCCGGGGTTTGTTGTACGGCAGAGGATAAAAGCCCCTTTCCCGGGCTTTTTCAGAAAGGGTTCAAAGGTGTCGGTGCCCATATACGGATTTAACGTGACCGCACCGATCCTGGGAAGGCGGAATACCGCCTCCGCGTATGCTTCCGCCGTTGAACCGATGTCTCCCCGTTTGGCGTCCAGGATCACCGGAATATCTTCAGGGATTTGGATTAGAAGATCTTCCAGCGCTTCAAGACCGGGACCTCCGTATTTTTCATAAAAAGCAATGTTCGGCTTATAAGCGGCCGCGTAGGGGAGGGTCTTTTCAATTAAGGGTAATACAGCATCCCGGAAGGCTTGTTTTATTGTCCCCCGGCCGGGCTGAATCCTGGGATCTAAACCTACACAAAGTAAACTGTCTTTCTGTTCACACGATTTTTTGAGTTGGTTGAAAAAGTTCATTATAAAGAGAATAGCCCTGGAAAATTTCCATGTCAACTGCATTCGCTGTCTTTCAGCGATTTCCGGAGATCACGTTCGCATTAAAACATATATAAATAATAATTATGGTCTCTTCCAAATCACCCAAGGTTTTCCGGAAGAACGTATTGCCATTTTTGGTAAAATAAAAATAATGAAAATTGACGGGAGGATTTAGAATGCGGATCAAACGGAATTGCTTAACATTGATTATAGATTACCAGGAGAGACTTATGCCCATCCTGCAGGACCGGGAAAAATTTATTTCCAATTCTGTTTTCTTTATAAAAGGACTAAAAGTACTGAACATTCCGATGTTGACAACTGAACAGTATCCGAAAGGTTTAGGGAAAACGGTGGAACCTGTTCAAAATGCCATGGGCGGCAGCATGGAGGTGTATGAAAAAACCGAATTCAGCTGCTGCGATAATCTTGAAATCATGGAAAAAATAAAGAGCTTCGACAGAGAATTTGTGATTTTAGCGGGAGCTGAAACTCATGTATGCATGCTCCAGACAGCCCTGGATCTGATGGCGAACGACTTTATTCCGGTGGTCATTTCCGACTGCACGGCTTCTTCCAGCCGCTTTGAAAAGGAAAGCGCTCTTTCCCGCCTGCGTTCTCATGGAGCAGTGATAACAACGGCGGAATCGATCCTGTTTGAGCTTTGCAGGAAATCAGGCACTCAAGAATTCAAGGAATTATCGCGGCTGGTAAAAGAAAGGCAAAAACAGGATCCTGCTTCATGACTGAGTACAGACGCGCCGCCGATATGATTTCCCGGTCGGCCCGGACCGCCGCTTTTACGGGCGCCGGTATTTCTGTTGAGAGCGGTGTCCCTCCATTCAGAGGGAAAGACGGAATATGGAACAGATATAATCCGGAGGTTCTGGAATTAACATACTTTAATAACAACCCCCTGGACGCGTGGAAGGCGATAAGAGAAATTTTCTATGGCTATTTCGAAAAATCATCACCCAATAAAGCCCATAAGGTTCTGGCTGATTGGGAGAACAGGAACATCATACAGGGGGTTATTACTCAAAACATCGATAACCTTCATCACGCTGCCGGAAGCAAAAATGTAATCGAGCTGCACGGAAATTCCCGGACCCTTATATGTTTAGACTGCGGCAGTACTTCCCCGGCAAGTCCCGAAATTTTTAAGCACGATCCACCCCGATGCTCATGCGGTGGTATATGGAAGCCGGATTTCACATTTTTCGGTGAATCCCTTCCGGCTGACGCGTTAGATGGAGCAGAGAAAATGATCAATGATACAGAGGTTCTGCTGATAATCGGATCGACCGGAGAAGTATACCCCGCGGCATCTTTTCCACGAGAAGCAAAAGCGAACGGCGCCGCCGTGATCGAGATAAATCCGGAAATCTCCAATTATACAGAATCAGTTACCGATCTCCACATAAAAGAACCCGCGGGCACGGCGCTGCCGAAAATCGATTCTTATCTGAAGACTGACAGGTGATCATTTATTCAACGAAAGTACCGATTTCCCGATAGAACCCCGCCGGGGCAAGGTCAGGAGATTGGTACCCCCCGTCAAAAACAGCAGCGGCGCGTACCTCCTGGCAGATTTCGCATTTGGAGACATAACGGTCTTTTTTTAACCGGTATCCCATTTTATCATAAGCTAATTCGGTGATTCCCCTGATTCCTTCCGTCATCCCTGCGTAAATCCATGGAAAACGGTCAGGATCGACCCCCTGTCCAAGAGACTCAATCGGGACGGAAAAACCGGAACAGAGTCCCGGAATATAGTTTCCGTATAAATCAACATGAAAGTGGGAGGTATCGTAAAGCTCTCCGCAGGGACCATGCTGTGAGGAAATAATTTCTTCCGCGGGCGATTTCTTTAGGAAGGGCCTTAAAAAATACAGAGCCCTTCCGCGGGGAGTAATCCAGTACCGCTCCGGAATCTCCCGTAGATAACGAGATCCGAATTTTTTCCGGTATTCATCGAGAGAGTGCGTCCGTCCGGGATCGAAGCTCCGTAAATCCGGTGTAAATCCGGATACCCAGGGAAAGACCTCCATGCCTGTCACTCCGCACGCGTCCATAACTCCTTGTGTTTTCCCGAACGGAATATAACTGTTATGAAAAGGGCTTATTGAAATCAACAGGGTAGAGAGCCCTGCTTTTTTGAGCGCTTCTAGAATCGAAATTGCCTTTTCCGGTGAGGTAAACCAGGCGCAGTTAGTCTCGACATACTGGATTAGGATCCCCTCGCCGGTACAGCCCTTGATAACCTCCGTCAGACTCTCCAGACGCAGGAACGGTTCACCTCCCCCTATATGGATTGAACGTATTCCCCTGCTTTTTAATTCAGCAGCTATTTCCAATACACGATCTCTGAGGATATAATCGCTTTTGCGGTTTGGAGAAGACGCGTAGAGGCAATGAGCGCAGGCGGAAGGGCAATTGTAGTTCGTAATAATACCTCCGCTCCTGAGGGGAGGTATTGTGGGTGAACGCATCATATGAGCCCTTATTATGTCATGGAAGGGTACTCTTATTCCACCTTAGCGGTAGAGAAACAGCAAAGTTCATAGGGATTGATATTTTTGCTTCCCTGGATTATCTTAAGATTCTCAACTGACACAGTAAACACATCACTTATTTTTGAATATTTTTTCCAATCACGGGTACTATCTATAAAGGGAGAAAGTAGTATGATAGAAGTAAAATCGATTAAAAAATCATTCGGTGACTTAACCGCTGTTTCCGAAGTTTCATTCACCGCTAACAGGAATGAGATTTTCGGATTGATCGGTCCGAACGGCGCCGGTAAATCGACAACAATCCGGATGATCATGAACATCCTGGCTCCGGACGAAGGGCAAATCCTTTTCGATGGAAATCCGATTAAGGAAAAGGATAAGGAAAGAATCGGATATCTTCCGGAGGAACGGGGTCTTTATAAAAAGGTAAAAGTCAATGAAATGCTTATCTATCTGGCAAAATTAAAAAATGCCGATATTCAGGAGAGTCAGAAACGGATCGACTACTGGCTGGACCGTTTCGATCTCATGCAATGGAAGGAAGCCAAAATAGAAGAACTTTCCAAGGGTATGGGGCAAAAAGTGCAGTTTATTGCCTCCATGGCCCATGATCCTGAACTGATCTTTCTGGATGAACCTTTTGCGGGTCTGGACCCGGTCAGTTCCGATCAGCTGCGGGATTCCATCCTGGACCTCGGAAAACAGGGGAAAACAATACTGTTTTCAACGCACATCATGGAACACGCGGAGAAAATTTGCAGCAACATTTTCCTCATCAATAAAGGAAGGGAAGTTATATCCGGCAGGCTGGAAGACGTAAAGGACACACACGGAAAAAAATCGGTAATTATCGAATTCGACGGGAATTCCGATTTTGTCCGTGATCTCACCATGGTAAAAAAGGTCATCACCTATCCAAGATACATGGAAATAGAATTGACTGATGACGGAGACCCGGATGTACTCCTTAAAAAAATGGTCGATAATGTTTCCGTAAGAAAATTTGAAATCACAACCCCGTCCCTGCATAAAATTTTCGTTGACCGGGTTGGGAAAAAACCGGAAGAGATTTCAAAGGAGGAGGAAAAGAAATGAGCTTTAAAAAAATATTGAATGTGGCAGGGATGGAATTCAAACTGACCGCCGTAAATAAGGCGTTCGTGATCATCACGATTATCGGTCCTTTCCTGATACTGGCAATTTCCGTACTGCCTACCCTCTTTGCCTCTTCGGGTCCCGCAATAGAAGAGGGAACAGCAATCGCTGTTGTCGGAGGAACTGAGGATTTATACCAGGACCTGAACAGGGCATTAGGGCAGACCAATCTGCGTGTTTTCCGGCAGAATAATTTTGAGCAGGTAAGGCAGCAGGTACTTAAGGGGTCGGTCCACGGAATCCTCGTTCTGCCCCAGGAGAATCCCCTAGAATCCGACTCCTATACGTACTACTCGAAAAGCGGATCAGATTTCGGCGTGTACGAGACGCTTAAGGCGGTCCTGGGCAACGTTGTGGTAAACCAGAAACTCGCCGGTGAGGGGCTTGATCCTTCCCGGGTTCGGTATCTCACCCGCACACCCGGACTGGAGGCACGGAAACTGGCAGCTTCCGGAGAGGATACCAGCCAGGATTTTATGGGACTCCTTATGACCGGCATGGCTTTCGTGATGCTTATCTACATGACAGTTCTTCTATACGGCCAGATGATTGCCCGGTCTGTTCTCACCGAAAAAACATCGAAAACTGTAGAGATAATGCTGTCGTCCGTCCAGCCGCTTGAGCTCCTATACGGAAAGATTTTCGGTAAAGGCGTAGCCGGCATACTGCAGTATATCTTCTGGGGAACAGTCGCCGTAATATTGGTAAAAGTGATTGGGCCGGCTTTTGACCTGTCCCTTCCCGCTTCGCTGACAGTCACGAATTTACTCTATTTGATAGTGTTTTTCATCCTGGCATTTTTTCTGTACGCGGCTATTTACGGCGCCTTGGGAGCGGGAGCGGAAGACGATCAGCATTTGGGACAGCTCCAGATGCCGGTAATCATGCTCCTGGTTCTTCCCCTCGTTCTTGTATCGGCCATGATAATGAATCCGAACGGCGCTTTAACGGTCACCCTCTCCTTTGTCCCGTTCACGGCTCCGATTGTTATGCTTCTCAGAATCATTATATCCGAACCTCCGGTGTGGGAAATACTGGTTTCAATCGGACTGCAGCTCCTCACAATCACCGGCCTGGTGTATGTGTCGGCAAAAATATTCCGGGTAGGAGTACTTATGACCGGGAAAAGACCAAGCATCACCGAAATCCTGCGGTGGGTAAGATACTGACCATCATCCGCGCGTATAATCCGGGCTGCCGAATCACTAAGGCAGCCTTTTTTTGCGATTTTTGAACGGCATCCGGGTAATTTTCTTCCTATTATACCAAGGCCAGGGGCAGTCGTATTGAAACAAAGGGGGATAAGGGGTATAGTAGAGATGCCTTTTACGAAAAATCAACATAAACGAGGAATAAAAACCATGTCTGATAAGAAAACAGTGACCATTGACGGTAATACCGCAGCGGCTTACACTGCCCATGCCACGAATGAGGTCGTGGCGATTTATCCAATTACTCCTTCTTCACCCATGGGAGAGCTGGCTGACCAGTACTCTGCACAGGGAAAGAAGAATATCTGGGGCACAACCCCCCACGTGATCGAACTTCAATCCGAAGCCGGTGCTTCCGGCTCGGTACACGGCGCGTTAACCACTGGAGCCTTAACTACAACATTTACCGCAAGCCAGGGACTTCTTTTGATGGTTCCGAATATGTACAAAATCGCCGGTGAACTAACACCGACAGTTTTTCATATAGCCGCGCGGGCAGTAGCAAGCCAGGCCCTATCAATTTTTGGTGATCACACCGATGTTATGGCTGTAAGATCCACCGGATTTGCCATGCTTTCTTCCCACTCGGTCCAGGAAGTTATGGATATGGCCCTGATCGCCCAGGCTTCAACCCTTGAATCAAGGGTTCCGTTTCTCCATTTCTTCGACGGATTCCGAACTTCCCACGAGATTCAGAAAGTTGAAGAACTCCCCTTGGAGGTTATGAAGCAGTTAATCAACCCTGAACATGTTCAGGCTCACCGGATACGGGGACTTAATCCCGAAGATCCGGTTATACGGGGAACAAGCCAGAATCCTGATGTTTTCTTCGCTGCCAGAGAAACAGTGAATAAATACTACGAAGCAACTCCCGGAATTGTACAGAAAGCGATGGACAAGTTCGCCGAACTAACCGGAAGAAGGTACAATCTGTTCGATTATTACGGCGCCCCCGACGCGGAGCGGGTTGTTGTCCTCATGGGTTCAAGCTCCGGTACAATGGAAGAAACGGTAGAATACCTGAATGAACAGGGCGAAAAAGTAGGTGTAGTTAAAGTACATCTCTACCGACCGTTCAGCATCGACCATCTGATCGACGCACTTCCCAAAACTGTCCAGAAAATTGCCGCGCTTGATATGACGAAAGAGCCGGGAGCAGTAGGAGAACCCCTCTACGAGGATGTTAAAACCGCAATAACGGAAGCCTCAAAAGGATCCACTTCCAAATTCAGACAGGTTCCGGAAGTTGTCGGCGGACGGTACGGTCTCGGCCTCCACCTCCACGGGTTTACTCCGGGGATGGCAAAAGCGGTATTGGATAACCTGAAAAAAGATGCTCCCAGAAACCATTTTACCATCGGCATCGTCGATGACGTTGCAGGAACCAGTCTCGATTGGGACACATCATTCAGTCCCGCGGAAAAGAAACTTCACCGGGCCATGTTTTTCGGCCTCGGTTCAGACGGTACGGTGGGTGCCAATAAAAACTCGATAAAGATAATCGGTGATGCCACTGACAACTTTGCCCAGGGCTACTTTGTCTACGACTCCAAGAAAGCCGGGGCAACCACGGAAAGTCACTTACGGTTCGGGAAAACCCCGATTAAGGGAACTTACCTCATTCAGCAGGCAAACTTTCTGGCCTGTCACAAGTTCAGCTTCCTAGAAAAGTTCGATATGCTGAGCAGCCTGGAAGAGGGAGGTACGTTTCTCCTTGCCTCTCCCTACGGCAAAGATGAAATTTGGGACCATATCCCGGTTGAGGTTCAGCAGCAGATCATCGATAAAAAGGCCCGGTTCTACGTAATTGATGCCTACCAGATCGCAGAAGAAAACGGAATGGGCTCCCGGATCAATATCATCATGCAGACTGCTTTCTTTAAGATTTCCGGTATTCTGCCGGAAGATGAAGCAGTTGAACTCATCAAGAAATCAATCATAAAGACATACGGACGGAAGGGGCAGGATGTGGTAGATAAAAACATTTCTACTATTGAAGTCGCTCTTGAACGGATCGAAGAAGTTGATTATCCCTCAACTGCTTCCGGAGATATCCATATATCGCCTCCGGTTCCGGAAAACGCTCCTGAGTTTGTAAAGAACGTCACCGGAAAAATGATCGCCCGGAAGGGACACACCCTGAAAGTTTCGGAGCTGCCCGAAGACGGCACCTATCCCACCGGTACAACTAAATACGAGAAACGGAATATTGCTGAAAACATTCCCGTCTGGGAACCGGATATCTGTATTCAGTGCGGCGACTGTTCCGCGGTATGTCCCCATGCCACTATCAGAATGAAGGCGTACGATCCGTCCTTTCTGGACAAGGCTCCGGATACCTTCAAAAGTTCGGACGCGAAAGGCAAAGAACTTGCAGGCATGAAGATGACAATTCAGGTAGCACCGGAGGATTGTACGGGATGCGGAACTTGTGTAGCGATCTGCCCCGCGAAAGAGAAAAAAGACGGTGAACCCACCGGAAAGAAAGCTATCAATATGAAACCCCAACCTCCTCTTAGAGAAAAGGAAGCTGAAAACTGGGACTACTTCCTCTCCATCCCTAATCCCGATGCTTCAAAAATTAATCTTAAGACAACCAAGGGAACCCAGCTCCTAGAACCGCTTTTTGAGTTCTCCGGAGCATGCGCGGGATGCGGTGAAACACCCTATGTAAAACTGCTCTCCCAGTTGTTCGGAGACCGCATGGTCATTGCCAACGCGACCGGTTGTTCATCCATTTACGGCGGGAATCTGCCGACCACTCCCTACACAACCCGGAAAGACGGGAAGGGCCCGGTCTGGTCAAACTCACTGTTCGAAGATGCCGCCGAATTCGGTTTGGGAATGCGGTTGACCGCGGATAAACTTAACGAGTACGCCCTGGAAATACTGGACACCGGAGTCTCAAACGGTCTGGTCGATAAAGAATCCGCGGATAAGATCAAAAATAATCAGCAGACTACAACAGAAGAAGTTGACGATCAGCGGAAGGTTGTCGCGGAGCTGCGGGAAAAACTGAAGGCTTCCGGTTCACCCGACGCGAAAGAACTGTTAAGCGCATTGGATCATCTGATCAAAAAATCTGTCTGGATCTTCGGCGGTGACGGATGGGCCTATGATATTGGATACGGCGGTCTCGACCACGTAATGGCTTCGGGTAGGAACGTGAATGTTCTGGTAATGGACACGGAGGTCTACTCCAACACGGGCGGACAAATGTCCAAGGCTACCCCGATCGGAGCTATCGCGAAATTTGCAGCCAGCGGTAAACCCATCAAAAAGAAAGACCTGGGCATGATGATGATGAGCTACGGATATGTCTATGTGGCACAGATAGCCATGGGATATAACCGGATCCAGACCATCAAAGCGGTCCAGGAAGCGGAAGCGTATGACGGACCGTCAATCATCATTGCCTACTCCCATTGTATCCCCAACCATGGTATCGCCATGAATGTTGGAATGGAACAGCAGAAACTCGCGGTTAACTCCGGCTTATGGCCGCTCTACCGGTTCAACCCGGAACTGAAGAAACAGGGAAAGAATCCTCTGCAGCTTGACTCCAGGGAGCCCAGTGTGGATATAGAGGACTATATCTACCGGGAAATCCGGTACCGTGCTCTCAAGCAGGCAAAACCGGAAAAAGCGCAGGAATACCTGGAAATGGCTAAACAAAACATAAAAGAGCAGTGGGAAACCTACAAATATCTTGCCGCACGAGAGTTTTAAAAGACTCTTTATATTACTGAATATCAGAGGGGACTGTCTGCTAAAGACAGTTCCCTTTTTTTATGAATGTTCTTCCAGTTTCCAGTTATCTAACCGGATAGTAGAAATCAATTCGGCAAATAATTTCTGAAAATTGAGGGACGGTGGATTTGAAGTGTATTTTTATGCTATGCAGTGTTATACCGGAGATTACGGTATATCCTGATTTCAAATATCCGGATACAGTCTGCTCCCCGGGTGGACAGCCCGGTAAGTTTCAGCTTATTAAAAACAGTTTCGGAATTAATCCTGTGTACACGATGCCGGAGATAATTTTCGGAAACCTCTTCGACCGAGACAGGTTCATCATCTAAAAACAATTCCAGACGGTAATCCTTCACAAGCTCTTCAGGTACTCCGTGAAAAAATTTTTCCGTAGCAGTTTCTGATATGGAAAGCATTATCTCTTTGGATAATCCGGAGTCGAAGCGGATATCGATCTCCGCGGCTTTTATCGGTTCCCGGCATTTGAGTTCAATCCACTCACCATCTTCCCCAATGCTGTCCGAAATCCAGCAATTGCTCTTGCCGTGTTCTGCCCGGGATTTGCCGTTTACCGCGTATTCGGGCTTCCCTTCCGTTTTATACGAGGAGGCGGTAACCGTGCATCCGACGGATATATTGTCCGGATCATCGGGGGAAATGCCGGGGAGATAGCAGTCGTCTCTATCGAGACGCAGCTGAATCTCCGTAATACCGGCCAAAACATCCCCTGGAGAAGTCTTCCTCTCTACCGCCGCGGCCGCCGCGGTACCGGCGGCTTGTCCGATAACCGCGGTGGTACCCATAACCCGGAGGGAAGCGAAAGCTATATGACTGGCGCTTACCGCCCGTCCTGCTGTTATCAGGTTATCAACTCCGTGAGGAAGAAGACATCGGTAGGGTATCCCGTAAACTTCCGGAACCTCGAGAAATGTCGTGGGTTCATCTTTGCTTAACAGCCCTCCAGGAACATGCAGGTCCATGGGCCATCCTCCGTAAGCGACGGTATCGTTAAACTTTTTAGCGGCAAGGACATCGTTTTCGGTGAGTACGTACCAGCCCCTTATTCGCCGGCTCTCCCTTTTACCCGGGAGAAATCCAACCCAGTCCATGACCAGGTTTTCGGAGGGATAATTTCCTGAGTTTTTAATATGGTCCCATATTCCGTATAATTTTTTCAGGAGGTCATCTCTTATTTGCTCTCCATCCGAAACCGTATCGAGGCTATCTCCGCCCAGTTCGATCCACCAGTATCCGGAAGTTATTTCTTCCAGTTCCCGGTACTTGAAATCGGCTTCCGAAAAAGTATCAGCCCAAAACGGCTTTTCAAACCGCACCGGCCGGCCGGCATCTTTGGCTTGAAAAAGAAGGGTGTTTCCCATGGTATAATGGTCCGGTTTTTCCGGCGCGTGAGGTTCGTCAAAGGCCGATTGCCCCTCCCTGCCCCGCATGGAATCGGCACCGGCCAGGTGGGCGAGGGTGCCGTCGCCTGTGGCGTCTATGTATATTGAAGCGCGTATCTGAAAAGATTTCTCGGTTGTGAGTTGTTCGCAAAGGATGTTATCGATCCTGCTTCCGCTTGTAAAAACATCGGTCATATGAGTGTTCAGACGCAGAGTAAGACCATCCTGAAACGCCGCTTTCTCCCAGAGTATAGTATCAAATACAGAAAAAGATGATTGAGGATTCCGGTACGCGTTTTCCAGCATAATTTCTTCCAGAATTCCGGTCTCTCGGGAATCAGGCCGCGAATGATTGTTACTCAGGGCACCGCAGATGTGCATCCGTATCTCCGATGAGGCATTTCCGCCCAGGACCGGCCGATTCTGAATCAGAATGGTTTTAGCTCCATGACGGGCAGCGGCTATGGCTGCCAGAAGGCCGGACATTCCTCCCCCGACAACTGCAAGGTCATATGTCTCATTGATAAATTCTTTCCTCATCTTGCTCATTAAGCCATTATACCGGAAAAATGCAGGAAAGATAACATCTCTTAAAACATCTCTGCGATCCATTATTTGCCGAAAAAGCAATATCCGGCAACAAAATTCACGTTGAAACTAATAAATTTTTGCAGCATGGTTACTTATATAAATCGGTACCGTCGGGAATTGCTGTTGCCGAAAGAGAATATTTTTTCCATCTTATAATTATGGAAAAGAAAGAAGATATAGATGTCAGATTTGAAGAAAAAGCAAAGCGGTTCACGGTGCGACTTGACGGGAAAATAGCCTATCTCACCTTTAAAAAAGAAGACGAAAATCATGTGGTATTCGATCATACCTATGTCCCAGAGGAGTACCGGGAACAGGGAATCGCCGGGGAAATAGTTAAGACCGGCATGGATTGGGCAAAAAAGAAAGGCCTGAAGGTCGTTCCGGCATGCAGTTATGTTGAATGGTGGATCGGTCAAAATCCGGAGTATAACGATATTATTGTTTCCGGGAAGAAATAATTTAATTTCATCGGCAAAAAGCAACTTCCGGAATTATTTTATTTACGCCATTGACGCGGTTCTCATACTCATAATAAAGTTAGGATGTTATGAAAAGAGAACCATATCCATTAGAGCGGTATTTATCAGCCCAATCGGCTTCCTCTCCAAAATTTTCTTCCGACGGAAAGAAACTTTTTTTTAAGGCAAACATTACGGGGACGGATCAACTTTTCTCTGTTCCGGTAAGACTTGATAGTGAAGTAATTTCCTGGCCGGAGCAGCACACCTTCGGTAAAGAACGGATAATCTCTTACGCGGTAGATAAACAGAATCCTGACCGGACCATATACAGCAGGGATTCCGGGGGTAATGAAAATGCCCAGCTTTTTTTGCTTGATGAAAGAAACCGGGAAATAAATCTTACAAGGGGACATGAAACAGCAATGCACATCATGGGCCAGTGGAGAGAAGACGGTGAAAAGATCCTTTTCGCGGCCAACCGGAGAAACAAAGGACTCTTTGATCTTTATATGGCGGATTTGAATGGCCGTGAACAGCTTATCCTGGAATCCGATGAACCCGGCTATTTACGGAGCGCGAAGTTTTCTCCTGACGGGAAAAAGATCGTTGTCATAAAAGCGGTATCGTCATTCAGACAGATGCTGATAGAAATTGATCTTTCGGGTCCTGAAGCGCAAATTCTCGCCGGCAAGGATGAAGACATCCAGATCGGCGGTATCGAATACAGTTCTGACGGCTCATTTTTATACTGCATCACCGATTCGGAGTCAGATTTTCTCAACGCGGCTAGGTATAATTTAAAAGACCGCCGCTTTATTCCGGTTATCAGCCGGGAATGGGACGCGGAAATGATTAAATTAAGTGATTCCGAGAAATATCTTGCCTGCTCATTCAATGTTGACGGATACAGTGAGTTGATGATCAGGGATCTGAAATCCGGAGATACCACAGTAGCCGGACTTCCGGTCAGAGGAATAATTTCCGGATTTGATATTAGTCCGGATGAATCTACTGTCGCTTTCGGTATCCAGGGAGCTTCCAGAACCGAGGATATATATTGCATGAACTTGAATACCTATAAAAGCAGTAAAACAACTCGGTCTTCCCACGGTGGATTACCCGTGGAAACATTCCTTGAACCGGATATTATCCATTACGAATCGTTTGACGGGCGCAGCATACCTGCCTACTACTTCCTTCCTCAAAACAGAGAAAAGAAGTCCCCGGTCATCGTTATTGTTCACGGAGGTCCTGAAGGACAGGCGAGGCCGTCGTTCAGCGGACTAATACAATATTACCTCCATTCCGGATTTGCCGTTTTTATTCCGAACGTTAGAGGTTCCACGGGTTACGGAAAAGCCTACAGCCATCTGGACGATGTTGAAAAGCGGATGGATAGTGTTGCCGACCTTGAGTACGGCGCGAAATGGCTGAAGGAGCAGACCGAAGTAGATCCTGAAGGACTTATCATCTTCGGGGGAAGCTACGGCGGATTCATGGTTCTATCAGCGCTTACGGAATATCCCGAAACATGGGCCGCCGGCGTCGATATTGTCGGGATCAGCAATTTTGTCACTTTTCTGGAAAATACAAGCAGCTACCGGAGAGCCCACCGGGAGGCCGAATACGGCAGCCTGGCGGAAAACAGAGACTTTCTCGAAAGAATATCACCAATTCATAAGTCGGACCAAATTAAAGTTCCATTGTTTGTAATACACGGCGCGAACGATCCCCGGGTTCCGTTGTCGGAGGCTGAGCAGCTGGTAGACAAACTAAGAGGGAGAAATGTACCGGTAAGACTGATGGTTTTCGATAACGAAGGTCACGGACTGAGTAAACTGGAGAACAAACTTAAGGCATACCCCGAAATGATCGATTGGCTGCAGGAGCACTTGAAACTAAATTGACGTCCCCATTTCCGGATGACACCGATTAAGATTTGGAACCGGAAAGATTCTACTTAAAATATGTTTTAAGCTTTTCATCAAACCTGAGGATCTTCCCCTCCCGGTTAACAAAAGGATGAATGGTGTAACCCTCGGCGATTTCCGCGCCGTCGGATTTCCGGGTCATCCGGTAGCCGATCTTAATGCTGGCCTTCCGATACTCATCAATATAGGCTTCGGCAATAATGATATCATCGAATCGGGCCGGGTTTTTATATGTAACCTGCACCTGTTTAACCGGAAGAAAAATACCGTCGGACTCCATCTGTTTATAGGTATATCCTCTGGAGCGGAGGTATTCTACCCTGGCGACTTCCATCCAGACCAAATAGTTCGAATGGTATACAATCCCCATCTGATCTGTTTCTTTATAACGAACTCTTATTTCCGTACTGTGTGATTCCATAGAGCAACTATATTGACAGCACCGTCTTTCTGCAACCTCTGTTAATTAGCCTTTAACGCTTCCGAGTACAATACCTTTCGCGAAATATTTCTGCAGAAAGGGATATACGAACATGACCGGAACCATGGAGACAAAAATTTGGGCCGCGTTGATGGACCGCTGATCCATCCGGGAGAATTTTTTTACTTCCTCGATTGTCCGGTTTTCCAGATCGGGCTGCGTAAGAATGGTATGGAGGTAAGCCTGGAGCGGGTATTTGGATTTATCATTAAGATAAATGAGCGGTTTAAAGAATTCGTTCCAATGAGCGATAAAATTGAAGAGGATCAGAGTAGCGATGGCAGGTTTGGCCATAGGAAGCATTATACTCCACATGGTCCGGACATATCCGGCTCCGTCGATGAAGGCGGATTCTTCCACTTCCTTGGGAATTCCCCGGTAAAAATGCATCAGCATAAGGATATTGAAAACCGGAACCGCGCTGGGCAGTACAAGGGACCAGTAGGTGTTTATCAACCCGGTATATTTAACCACCATGAAGAGCGGGAGCATACCGCCGCCGAATAGAATCGTAACGATAAAGTACCACACGTATATTTTCCGGCCTTTAAACTCCCGGTCGTTCCGGGAAAGCGGATAGGCCGCCAAAACAGTTATGGCCATACTGGTACTAACTCCCAACACAACCACAATAACACTGTTCAGAAAAGCCCGGAAGAACATCTGATTCCCGGCTACATGTTCATAAGCCGCCAGGTTTAGACCCACAGGTATTATAGCGACTTCGTTGGCCGCGACAGCCGTGCTGGCACTTATGGAAATGGAAAACAGGTTGATAATCGGAATAATACTGATAACCGTCAGCATCGCCAGGAAAGTATAATTGAAAACAATGAACAGGATTCTGCTTGGTCCTTCTTTTCCTACTACTGCCATTATTTTTCTCCTTAAAAAACCCTATAGTTGCTGAATTTATTTGCAAACCAATAGGAGATAGTTATGAGTACAAAGGAAACAGAAGACTGAAATAAGCCGACAGCAGTTGCCAAACTGTACCTTCCCTCTTTTAGACCGATCCGGTAAACGTAGGTGTCGATGATATCGCCGGTAGAGTACACCATGGGACTGTATAGATTCAGGATTTGAGCGAATCCCGCTTTTAAAATTATTCCAAGGCTCAATATTGTCGACAGCATTACGATGGGCATCATAGCCGGTAATGATATATGCCAGGTCTGCTTCCATCTTCCGGCTCCGTCTACAATCGCCGCTTCGTACAGATTGGGATCTACCGAAGAAAGCGCGGCAAGAAAAATGATCGTACTGAATCCCAAATCCCGCCACAGATCGGTCGCAACCACCATGTAGGGGAACAGAGCGGCTTCTCCAAAAAAGTAAATTGGTTCACCCCCGAGCATCTCGATGAACTTATTCAAAGCGCCGGATACCGGAGAAGCGAAATCGAGGATAATACCCCCGAGTATTACCCAGGAGAGAAAGTGGGGAAGATAGGTTATAGTCTGTACGGACCGTTTAAACCAGCTCTTGCCCACTTCATTCAACAGCAGAGCGAGTATAATCGGAACGACTGTCTTAACCACGATTTTCATCGTTGAGATAAAAAAAGTGTTGAAGATAACCCTTCTGAACTGTTTTATTTTGAACATATATTCGAAATTATCCAGGCCTACCCAGGGGGAACCGAAGAAACCCCGGTTAGGGATAAAATCCTGGAACGCCATAGTGAGACCGACCATCGGGAAGTATTCGTATATAGCCAATAATATAACCGCGGGCAGAAGCATTAAATGTAACGGCAGAACCGCCTTAAACTTTTCCAGCTTTCTTCTTTCCTCGAGGCCAGTTGGTCTTTGTATAGTATTTTTTTTCACCGTGGTAATGGTCTTCATCTTTCATCCTAATTCTTCAGTAGAATATTGAGGATGCGGGGAGGACCCCCGCATCCGTTAAACTCTGTGATACTTGAAACTATTTATTTTCCTGCTGATCAATCCATGCCTGAGCAAGGGCTTTCATATCGCCTCCGCCTGTATTGTTCCACTCAACAAGGAATTCATCCCAGGCGCTTATATCTTCCGCGCCGTAAATGATTTTTTGTACAACTTCGGGAAGCGCGCCTTTTGCGACAAGGTCATAATTCTGCAGAGTCTGCAGCCCTACCGTACCTAGGAAAGCATTCGGAATATAAACATCATTTTCAACCATTGCGTCAATGGTATTCCACGGACCTACTCCGTCCATTCCCAGCCAGCGATAATGACCCCACGCGTTGACCCGTTCATCTACAGGATCACTGTCTTTACCGGGCCATCCCTGGGCGATGTCGTAGTATGTCTGAGCTTCAGTTGACAGTTCAGATTTGGACATTTCCCCGTTCACAACCTTCATTGTCGGTTTCCATATTTCTTCCATATTCTTGAAAGGTCTGAAAATACCGTCTACGACTGCATGATACGCTGTAGTTTCGCTTTTCTTTTCGTCAGCGGAAAGATATTTCTCCCGGTTTTCCGGAGTGTTCATGTCGCCGTAATTCATCTCAACCCAGAAATTCAGGAACTTTATAAGTACTTCCGGATGCTTTGCAGTTTTACTTACGACATAAAGGTTAGTCGAGGGACTGTTATAGGGAGACTTAGTCGGTTCTGAAGCCTTCAGGGAAGGCGGTGCGACCGGTATCCAGTCCACGGGATCTTTACCGTCTTCCAGATTTTTCTGCATAAGCTGATTCAACGGCCACAGGCATTGAAAGTGATATCCGTATACCATACCCACCTTGCCGGCAATCAGATCCTGCACTACATTATTTCCCTGCATTGTTCCAAAGTCCTGGCGGAAAAGGCCTTCTTCATACATTTCATTGAGCGTGGTAAGAGCATCTTTCATGCCCTGGGTTTCTCCGGCCCAGACAGCCTCACCGTCTTTGTTAAAGAAGAAAGGAGCACCGTTGTTCGGACCGCGTACCTGATGAGCACCGAACGCGTCAAAGAATCCGCTTAAACCCCAGCCGACTCTAAACATGGCGTGATCTTTTCCGGCAAAGGCTAGACCGTAGGTGTCATCCTTTCCGTTACCGTCCGGATCATCAAACGTAAATGCCCGGGCAACTTCGATCATCTCATCAATTGTTTCGGGGGGATCCATGTTGACATTTTCAAGCCAATCCCGACGTACCCAAAGCAGCGCCGTACTCTCAAGATAATCACCGCCTTTGGGAATACCCAAAAGTTTTTCATTCATGGTTGCTGAGGCAAGATTACGTTCGTCAGCTTCCATTATCTCTTTTGTAAGATCGGTTGCATAAGCTTCATAAACTTCGGTCAAATCTGCCAGCATATCCGCACGCTGCATCTGAAAAAACTGAATGTACGTGATCGGCATAATATCGGGAATATCGCCGGAAGCGATGGCGATATTGCGCCTGTTTTGAAACTGGCTCTTGTCAACCCGCCACTCGTACTCCACATCCACACCGAGCTCGTCCCGGTACAGATTAAACCAGTTGTTGTTTTCTTCATCAAATCCTTCCGAATATGCCGAACCTTCTTCAGGAAGCGCATCAACTGTCGTGACAGTTATGGGCGGATCATATTTCCCGAAGGGTTCCGCATCTTCCATACTCTCTGTTTGAGTGCTGCCGGTCTCTTCAGCAGTTCCACTGCTCCATGCCGCAGTAACGGTGATAAGATTTAGAGCGAGGATCAGAAGAAACATTTTTAGAATATTTCTTTTCATTGAAATACCTCCTTGGTAGTTTTCTGATGCATTATAAAGGCGCAAAAAGAACCCCCGCTATGTGCAACTTTTTACCTTTGTTACGATTGTTTACCTGTTCTTGAATTTTATACGGAGGGAAACACGCAATCCGCCCATGGCACTTCGGGAAAAAAATACCCCGCTGCCTGTTCCGAAAAGCAGGACAATCCGTTTATGTATATTAATTAATCCGGTAGTCTGGTGCTCTTCCTGGGCTGTCACACGGTTTTGCATCAAAGATAATTGGGCGTCCGACAAACCGGAACCGTTGTCTTCAATATCGATTACAAGGGTGATGTCATCGCCGGTGAATGAAATCTTCAGCCTGCCCCCGCTTACCTTATCCTCAAGACCGTACTGAAACGCATTTTCTATAACCGGCTGGACTATAAGGCGGGGTACGGAAAGATCACAGTATTCAGGAGGAAGCTCCTCAAAATCCATAGAAATACGGTTAGAAAAACGCATTGCCTGAATCTCCGCGTAGATTCTCGCGTGCTCAATTTCCCGGGATAAAGGCGCTTCGTCAGAATCACTCCGCGCAATATACTGCAGGTATATGCCAAGGTATTTAGAAAATTGATCAGCATTTTCAACATCACCCTGTTTTATCCACCTTCTAAGTATAAAAAAACTGTTATATAAGAAATGAGGATTAATTTGTGCCTGAAGCTGCTTCAGCTCCGACTTTTGAACAAGTATCTTTTGGGTATATGACTGGTCGATCAGAGCTTTCAGATTTCCTACCATGGTGTTAAACCCGTCCATAATGTAGCCGAATTCCCCGGTCGAATCGGAATCCATAGTAACATCGAGTTCCCCCTTTTCCACCCGGCTGAAAGCCTTAACGAGTCGGGACAATGGTCTGTGAACGACCTGATACGACAGATAGAAAAAAGCCGCCATAACGACGAGGGCTGTTGCGGCAAATATCCAGAACGTCCGTTTATATCCCTCAGCTTTCTGAAAGACAATCCCTTCAGGAGTGTAAATCAGGTAGTGCAAGTCCAGGACGGAGGAATAGGCGGACGAAATCAAATATCCTGTGCCATCAACAACAATCTGATTATTTCCTTCTGCCTCCATTAAATCGGGATTCGCGGAAATATGATTGACTAGTTTAACATTATTCCCGGAACTGAGAAAAAAATCCCGCTCTCTATTGAATAGCAAAGCTCCCGATTCACCGCCTCCCGAATATACCAGCATCGCTTCCTGCAGCCGTTCCTCAGAAAATTCTATAGTGCTCAAGATGACTAGAACCTGGTTTTCCGCCCGGACGAACGGGAAGGTATTCACTATGTACAGGCCTCTTTCGGATTGGTGAATTACCGCCTCCGATTGTTCCGCCGCGGTGCTGATAAAATCATGCTCGTCTTCCGTAAGTGTGCCGTATGACAGTGAACTTATCTTCCTGTCCTTATCCGGGAGAATAACTGAAACTTCATCAATATAGCGGCTCGAATTCTTTATTGCATCTAAGCTGCTTTGAACCCTGACTATGTTCATATCCCGGTCATAGTTCGGTTTGCTGAAGTCCATGGTAGTCAACCGCTGGAGAAAAATATTATCCAGAAGGTTTAACTGAAGCAGCTGAATCCGGGTAATATCATCTTCTAAAGTCGAAACAAAAAAACCGACCCTGGAAAATGTAGCTGCCTTTAATTCATCCTTAACGGCTTTTACCCCTCCCTCGTAAATTCTTATTCCGATAAAAATCATTGGAATAAGAATCAGCAGGAAAACCAGAAAGAGACGAGTAAAAATTGAGCTGCGCTGCGGAATTTTTTTCATATTTTTCATAACGCGGGCTTCCAAGTGTAGAAAATTTGACTTTTTCAGTCAAGTATTTCCTTCACCATGTAGATAAGACCGGTACGTCCTCCCCGGGGAAGGGGCTCCCATTCCGGCAGTTTACCCACTTCCCGGTATCCTATCTTCCGGTACAGTTCCACAGCCACCGTGTTTTCTTCCCACACGGTCAGTGACAGACGGGTGCTCCCTAGCTTCCGTGCTTCCTCTTCAAGAAGGTTCATAACTAGCCTGCCAAGTCCTAAACCCCGAGCCTTTCGGGAGAGCATAATTCCGATAGTGATCCACAATCCGGTATAATTTTTTGTCGCGTTTGCTTCGCCGACCAGTTGATCATCCAGAAAAATAAACAGTCTCCGTTCTTTTTCAGTCTCCAGCTTTTTTAAAATTTGACAGAGATGATCACAGCTTTTCGGAAGATCCATCTCCTGATGACTGCACATCACCTGTTCTTCATGCAGTTCATTCCGGAATCTCATGAAACTGTACAGGTCTTCCCATACCGGGTACCGGATAACCACCAGCCGTTCCCTTATCGCCTTTTCTAAAATGATCTGTCCGGATAACACATTTTCCGATTTCACTTTCGCCCCCTTATTTTTTCAAGTAGTACTCCAGGTTACCTTCCGCCGTCAAGGAAAATATTTACCGGGGAGACGGTTTGTAAAAGATAGTTACATGGGTAAAGAATAGAACCTTGTGAGCATATAGGGGAGAAAATAAACTGATTCAATATTTAACCCCGGAGGTTTACGGAATATATGGCGCAATATATACAGGAAAATCAGAAAGTACTTTTTAATATCCCATCGGTAAAATTTAACCAGCCCGTCCTCACCTGGGATGATGACACCGTCAAAGCCCTGGTGACTGCCGCGGTAATGTTAGCTTCAAAAACCGGATTAAACCTTCCGGATGATGACGAAGGGGTTTACCTGAAAGAGGCTGAATCAAAGGGAGCTAAGATCAGTTTAACGGAAAAAACGGTGTATTTTACGGAAGAACAGCTTAGGGACACCCTTGATGTTATCCGGAAAACCGCGCCTGTAAGGAAACCGCTCCGGGGTGATTTGAAACCGAAACCCCGGGACAGGAAATACATGGTCGGTAATTCGGGCAACCTGCTTTTTGATTCAGAAACCTGGGAAGCCAAAGCTCCGGGGAGTGACGATCTTATCGATTTCTGCAGCTGGATACAGGGAGACAACAATCTCCTATCCATGCACGCTCCCATGACCAAAGACACTAACCAGATGGTAGGCCCGATGTATGACTACGCCTTAAGCTGCAAGTACTGCAGAAAAACGGTCAAACATCAGATGCCGGTGTACGATTTTCATGTCAAGCATCTATACAAGATGGACCGGATCGTTGAAAAGCACCGGGGCTACTTCACGCCGATGTACGCCGCTGAATACGTCAATCCGCCGTTCAAACTCAGCAAGAGAACAATCGACTGCATGCTGAGCAGATATGAACTGGGCGCCCTCAAGGAGAACGGAATATGGATGGGTTCGATGACCATCGGGGGGATGAGCGCTCCCGTGACTGTTGCCGGCGCGGCAGTACAGGCCTTCGCCGAAACACTCGCGGCCCTCGCGTTTTTCCACATCATCCGTCCGGAATCACCCCTCAGGATGGTGATGGCCACCGGCAGCGCCGATTTGCGGACCGGGAACGTGGATTATTTCAGTATGCGGACCCACCTGCAGAATACCGCGGTTTGGGAAATGATTACCCGGGGTGTCGGTGCCATGGCGCCTTATCTCACGTGGTACCGGGATGTGAATGAGCCTGGCCTGCAGGCCGTGTATGAGCTGACCATGGGTCTTTATTTCTTCCAATGCACCTCCGGTCAGGGGCACCCCAGTATCGGACAGCTGGATAACGGCAACTCTTTTTCACCCCAGCAGGCTATTATGGACATTGAAGTCTTAAAAGAATTTGACCAGCTCACCGGCGGTTTCGACGTGAATGATGAAATACTCGGACTGGAAGAGATGATTAAAAACGGATTTGAAGGAGATTTCCTTGGATCGGAACACACCGTTCAGTATATGCAGGAAGGAATTCCGTACAGTTCATTCTTTTTCCGCGGTCTTCCCGGAACGATGAGACATAACAAAAATAAAACACAAACCCAGGAACTGATGGACAAGGCCTGGGAATCAGTAAAAAAATCCAAACAGGCCGGACGGGAAATTGAACCCGATCATGAATTGGCCGGTGAACTGTATGAAGTTGTTAAGGAAGCCGCCGGAGAAATCGGCATTGCGGCTCCGGAATTAAAGTAGAGGCATCAAAATGAAAGAACAGCTTAAGAAAATAATGCGGTACGCCGCTCCGTATCATTATCCCGACGCTCTGAGCCAGCTCGACCGGCTCATCGGTATGGGTGCGGGTATTATACATGTAAACTTTCATCAGTCGGCCATGGAACTTTTTGAGTGGCGGGGCTTACATACTCATCATCCTCCCCACCCATTCAATCTGCATGATAAAGGTCCGGCCATGGACAATATGATGAGGGATTTCACCTCCATCTGCAAAGAGAATGGGATCATTCCCATGGTCTATATCTGTTTCCACACCTTCGCGATCCGTCTTTTGAATGATCATCCGGAAGCATGGGACTGGCTGGCAACGGATGAAATGGGAACTCCCCTGCTTCAGGCTCTCTACGTAAGGAACAGACAGCGCCGATACCAGGGATGCCCGAACAATCCGGGATGGATAGACCATCTTAAAGCAATGAGCTCACAGGCCGTAAACCTTGGGTTTAAAGGGATATTTTTTGACAACCCGAACTGGGTTTGGTGCTACTGCCCCCATTGTCAGGAAGCATTCGGCACATACCTCAAGGGTAAGGGGTTTGATCCCGAGCCTGTCCCGAAGACTCCTGACTGGAAGTCTGAAACATGGCAGCAGTATATGCGGTTTTTGGGCTCGGTTATCAAAGAAAAGATGACGGAGCTTAACCGGTTTCTTAAGCAGCAGGATCCGGAATTCATTATTACCATGAATTCGCTGCCGCCTACGGAACGTTCACCGTCGGTACAGGCCGTCCTAAGCTATTACGTGAATGAAGCGGCGGATTATACCTTCTACGAAATCGGAGCCGGCAGACCTTCCGGTCAGCTTGGAAACGGGAAATACTGGAAAGGAATTGATTACCGGAGTTACGGGGTTGCTGAAGGAGAACTCTACGGAAAACTGCTTACCATTCTGGTGCACCGGAAATACCGGGATCCCGAGGAGGATACCCGTCCGAAGACAGTACCCTCAGTTCCCTATGGAAACTACGACAAGTTTGATCTCAACAGAAGCAGGCTGGGATTAGCGGAAGGATGGGCGTTCCGTTCTTCCGAAGTTCTTGAAGATATCCATTCCATACGGAATTTCGAACGGCCTATGGAACTGCGTTCTTATTATGATTTTGCTCAGGAGCACGCTGACCTGTATATTGATTCAAAGATGAAAGCTTCTGTGGGCGTCTACTTTTCCATGGAAAATCTGATGCGGAATCTAGCGGTAGAACATACCAATGATGATCCGGATCTGGCATTCTTCCTTGGAAAAAAAGAGGGGAAATGGCCCCATCCCGGTTATCTTAAATGGATCAATATCCTGGCGGACTCCCATCTTCCCTTTAAAACGATTCTTGATCTTGAAACATGCGATGTCGACGTACTAATAATCCCGGACACAAAGCATATCACTCCCGAAGAATCGGCGGCGTTGGAAAAGAAGATAAAAGAAGGCCTAAAGATATTGGCTACCGGAGAAACATCGCTGTACGAGGGCAGTAAACGTCTCGGCGGATACCAGCTTTCCCGGGTGTACGGGACCGAAGAACCGGTCAATACACGGATCCGAAACGATTACGGAAAAGGGGCAGCGGTACTCCTTCCGGATGCTCCGGAAATGAAGTATTATATTCCCCAAACGGAAGATAAAGATGGTGTGACCGACGCTGGCCAGAACAGCTGTATCCGGGAAGTTTTGATTTCCGAGCTTCGGTCACTTTACGGAAAGAAACAGTTCCCCGTGGAAGGGCGTATGCCTCAGTCCCTGCTGCTGACAGCACTTGAGTACCGGGGTAAAACTTGCATCAATATGGTAAACTACGGGGTATCTATCCGGAATGACCAGGTAATCCCGGCGGGAGAAGCATCCATCCTTTTGGATACCCAGCCGGAAAAAGCAGAAATTTACTCACCGGACCGGAAGAAACCCGAAATAGAATTGATAAAAACCGGAGTTACGGCAGAGATCAGGGTATCCCGGACCGGGATTTATAATTTAATCGTTTTGTCATGAGCACAGAAAGCACCAGATGGTCGGAAGATAAGGCTCCCCGTAGTTTAAGTGATCTTAAATCCCGGTTTACCGAATCACCGGGAAGATACCGGCCGGTTCCCTGGCTCGGATACTCGGGCAGTCTTACCGAAGAAGAAGTACTCGCGTCGATAGAAGAGATGCACCGGCAGTCTATATACTCTTTTTTCATCTTCCCCGTATACGGAATGGAGATTGAGTACCTTTCCCCGGAATGGTTCTCCCTTGTAAGAAAATCGGTCCGACGGGCAGCTTCCCTGGGGATGGAAGTCTGGATTTACGACGATTACAACTGGCCCAGCGGAACCTGCGGCGGCAAATTGATTTTAGAGCATCCGGAGTACAGCATCCGCCGGATAGAAGCTTTTATATCAGATTATATCCCTCCAGGTGAAGAACTCAGGTTCCCCGGACAGGACCCATTCATTAAAACGGTCGCGGTTACAGAATCAGGCCGGTCGCTGCCTGCCACTCTGTCCAAAGATGAAGAAAGCGGTTATTCCTGGAAGAATGACACAGCAGAACCGGCCAGGATAACACACCTGTATATACAGGAGCCGGCCCCGCTCAAATACAATCTCTGTCTTTTTAAAGGCAGCCTCTGGCAGAAAGAATATGATTTGGGTACCCATTACTTAGAGTTCCTAAATCCCGACGCGGTTGAAGAATTCATCACCATGACCTACCGGCGGTACCGCAGTGAGCTGAAGGATTTGTGGAGCTCAATTGCGGGTTTTATGACCGACGAACCGAGCCTTCGCGAATCAATCCATTATTATCCCCCGTTCTTAAAAACATTTGAAAAGACCTACGGATACAACCTGGAAGACCGGCTTGAACACCTCTTTCTCCCCGGTTCGGAAAATGCATTCCAGGTCCGGGCCGATTACTGGAGACTTGCCGGAAAAATATTTGCTGAAAATCTGGGTCGTATAAACCGGTGGTGCCGGAAGCACGGGGTAGATTTTACCGGTCATTTCCTGGGAGAAGAGAGTCCGGGGGCCGAAGTCTGGCATCAGGGGTCAGCGGCTGTCCGGAAGGAAATGTCGATCCCCGGCATGGACGTTCTCTACGATACTCCGTGTGATCCCACCCCGTCCAACACCTATTCAACATTCGTCCATCATTACGACAACCTGGCCCTTACCGGAAAACTTGTCTCCGCGGCCTCGGAAACAGCCGGGAGCCGGAGAGCTTTTGCCGAAGCATTCGGCGGCTTTCCCTACTGGGGCGGTCCGGCCGATTTGACCGCCCAAACCCATTGGACTACGGCGCAGGGAATAAATTTTATAAACGACAATTCCCTTTCCGTTTCCTGGAAAAGTTTCCGGAAGCGCACACTCTGGGGGAAGCATTTTACAATGCCCTGGTGGGAATGCTACAGCAATTTCGTAAAAACAGCAGGCCGGTGCTGCCTGCTCGAATCAGTGGGAAGACCGATTAGACCTATCGGCCTGGTGTATCCTGAGCTGACCGCTCAAGCCCTTACCTTCCGTAACTGGCACCGCGGCAGCTCCGGTGTTACCGGAACCCTTCTGCAGTCGAATAAGCTTGTTCAGGAGACTGCTTCAGCATTGTCTCTCAACCATCGGGACTGGGGTATCCTGTGGGAAAACGGTTTATCCGAATCTTCCGGTGACCGTGAAAACTGCAGGATCCTGATCATCCCGGGGGCTTACTGCCTCTCCCGGAAAATACTTGAAGACCTCATGGTTCAGCAGCGGAAGGGCATCTGTTTAATCTTTGTCGGTTCAGCACCGGAATATTTTATCGACGGAGATAATGACCTGTGCCGGGACATCCTCGACAGGCTCATGCAGTGCCCGAACGTGTACCGGATAAATCCCCGGGAAGCTGACCGGTATATCATAGAACGCGCGATAGAGCCGATTATTGATGGTCAACTTGACCGAAGCTTCTCCATTTCCGGCCCGGGGAAACATCTTATTACAGCGTCCGCAAGGATGTGGGAAGATACCGGGATTATCCATCTTGTGAATATGAGCCCGCGGACAACCCGCGTCTCCTGTTTCGTTACCACGAAAGATCCTGTGTCTTTGTGGCATCCCGATGACGGTAAAACATATTCGGTCTCCGGAGTAGATCTTGAGCAGGGACAGAAGTTTTCACTCGAATTCGCCCCCTGGGAGGGATACTTTCTCGTCTCGAGTCGGGAAGCCGTGGTGACGGACCACCCGTTGCCGCCCCGGGACGCGGCGCAGGGACTGGAAGGATTCACCCTGCGGCACACGGCTTTTCCGGAACCGCTTCCGGATTTTTTATCCTTGGACAATAAATGGGACATCACCCCCGAATCAGTGAACACCCTGGCGCCGGATATGTACTTCCATGAAATGACAGCGGAATCCGGACCGCCGTCCGAATCCGCCGGATGGCTTCGCGCAGATGACGAGAAACTCCCCTTTCCGTTAAACCCTTCCGAGTCCGAATACTACTGGCACCGGTGTGATTTTTTTGCCGAATATCTCCCGGACGACATAGCTGCCGTGGTAGACAGTGATCTCTATGAAGCCGCTTTTATCAACGGAAATCCGCTGCCTGACCCATCTCCCGTCACACTGTGGGACCGGGGAAATCTTTCCTTCAGACTCGGCGGGTACATAAAACCGGGAGACAACAGCCTGACATTCAAAGTAAAGACTGACCCTCACTATGATCCGAAGGTAGTTCTCAAGTCTTTTGAACCGTTCCGTCTTGAACCCGTTATCGTCTCCGGATCCTTCGGTGTAGCAATTAAAGATAAGGGTAAAGTGATCGGACCTAAACCCGACCGGCTGTTCACCGGCGACTGGGGTCTGCAGGGCTTTTATAATTATTCCGGAGTGATAGTATACCGGCATACTTTTACCGCTCTGCCCCAGGGCAGCCAGGTGTGGCTTGACCTGGGATCGGTTGGTGTATGCGCTCATCTTAAAGTAAACGGCCGGGAAGCAGGAAGACGCTGCTGGCCGCCGTATATGTTCCGGATCGATCCCTACCTGGAAGAAGGAAAAAACACCTTGCTTATACGGGTAATGAACACCTTCGGGAACCTTTTCGAGAAAGGTGTTTGGGGATTCGACCATAAAACGGGTATGGCTCCGTCGGGTATTCTCGGACCGGTTAAGCTGATCGGCCTTCCCTGAACGTTTCAATCATGGCGATAACGTTTTCCGGCGGAACATCCTGCGGTACCGAGTGGGTGGGTCCGCCGATGTATCCTCCGCCGGCGCCGAGAATGTTCATCGTCTCTCTGGTCACCTGACGCACTTCATCAACCGACGCGTAGGGCAGGAACTGCTGGGTACTGATTCCTCCCCAAAATGTAAGTTTACTTCCATACCGGTTTTTCACTTGTTCAAGATCGTAAATCTCAGGCTGCAGGGTTTGATACACATCCAGTCCAATCTCAATCAGATCGTCAAATATTTCCGATACATCGCCGCAGGAATGCTGAAAAACATATAACCCTTTACTCCGTACTCTTCCGTAGAGGTCAGCCATCCGGGGCTTGATGAATTTTCTCCAGTGTTTAGGACCCATTAGCAAGCCGCGCTGCTGTCCCCAATCATCACCAAACATAAAACCGTCCAAATCGTATTGAAGGGCCACATCCAGTATTTTATGATTAAAGGCAAGAATTCCATCCAAAAGTTCCTCGACGAAACCGGGATTCAGTATCATATCGGCAAGGAGATTTTCCATTCCCCGAAGCGTCCATGCCCGTTCAAACATTGAGAATCCGATATTTCCTAATTTAAAAACATCTTCATCTAATTCAATCAATTCACCGAACCTTTTATGGAGATTATCCGTTTCAAGCCGGGGGAATGAATAGCCGTTCATTTCAGGTGCAGGAAGCTGTATGTTGTCAACGATGCCGGTATCCTTATCCGCGCCGCTCTTGTTCCAGACCACTCCGAAGGCATCACGAAAAAATCCGGGCTTATCGGGAAGTTCTGTTATCCCGCCTTTAAAATAAGCGCTCTTGATATGATTACCAATTTTCGCATCAAAATCAGGATCCTTCAGGTAGTCCGCGATCCTCGCGCGCTCGTGGATGGTAAATCCTACTGAATACGGAACTCTGTCGGGCTCTTCGTGTTCAATGGCAGCAATTATACGTTCCCTTCTTGTCATAAAAAACTCCTTATAAGTCAGAACTGGTTTAAGAATTCACCGGCGATTTCCGCTTTTTGCACAAATGATGCCGTGAGAGCCCATTCTTCATCAGAATGAAACCGGCCGCCTACCGGACCTAAACCGTCCAACACCGGAACCAGATCGGCTACATAACTGCTGTCGGACGCTCCGCCCCGGGAAATCGGGAATACCCGCACCCCTTTTCGTTCAGCGCATTTGCCGTATTTCCGGAACAGGGCCTCTGTTCCGGAATTCGGAGAAAAAGCAGGAAAAGCGGGTCCCGGCGTTAATACGAACTTGCATCGGGTGCCGGAGCCGTTTACCAATTCCTCCGCCTTCCTTACCGCGGATTCGAGCACATCAAGCTCAAAGGCCCGGATCTCAAACTCGGCTTCGGCATAATCCGGAACCTGGTTGTAGGCCGAACCTCCCCGGACTATTCCGACATTAACCGTGCATTCCCTGCCGTAATCGGTCATGGATTCAAGCTTCTCTACCATACCGCACAACCCCCGGACGGCACTGACCCCCGAGGCGTGATCATTTCCCGCGTGCGCTGCTTTTCCGCAGGATTCCAGCTTGAATCTTCTAAGACCCTTCCGGGCTGTAACAGCGTATAAACCCTCATCCGCTGGCGGAACAGGTTCGAAATTGAGACAGTATTCCGCCTTAAGGTTACGTCGAATGTAATTGCGGAATGCCTGAGTGGGGATTTCTTCCCGGCCGTTCACCACAATCCGGAGGTTTCTTTTCTTCGTTCTGTCGAGAGTTTGCAGGAGTACGGTCAGACCGCCCTTCATATCCGCGACTCCGGCTCCATAGATCCTGTCAGGCTGACTGCCGATTCGGAACGGGACTTCCTGCGGACCAAGGACGGTGTCGGCATGACCCAGCAGAAGTACCTGACCGTCGGAAGATCCCCGGACCGCGTCCAGAACGGGAAATGAAACATCTCCCTCTTTGAGTTCTTGAATCCTCACGGTGAAGTCCCGTTCCTCTAAACAGGGTGTAAGTAATGCCATCACATCGCGTATACCTTCTTTACGAGAGCTTCTGCTGTCTATCCTGCAGAGGTCGGAGAGCATGGAAAGAAAATCATCCATTAGAGTGTTTTTTCAACCTCCCTGATCTGCCTGGCCAGCTCCTCGGTTATACGAGCTGCTTCATCTTCCCGGAGGAGTAACGGCGGCTGGATCCTGAGGACATTGCCGAACGGACCGCCTGCTCCAATTAAAATACCCCGTTCCCGGCATCCCGCGCGGATCTGCTTTGCGAACTCAGGTGCCGGCGTTTTGGCCGAATCTTTTACCAGTTCGATACCGATCATGAGCCCTCTGCCCCTTACTTCACCGGTCACGACCGTTTCCTCTTCCAGCGGCTTCAGCGAGTTCATTATCTGCGAGCCCCTTTCCAGAGCATTTCCAGAGAGATCATTCCGGGTAATAAATTCTATGTTACTGAGAGCGGCCGCGCAGCTCACCGGATTACCGCCGAACGTCGAAAGATGGCTCCCCGGAGTAAAAGCCTCAGCTATTTCCGGGCGTACGGTAAACGCGGATAGGGGAAATCCGTTCGCGATTCCTTTTGCCGTCGTCATTATATCAGGAACAATGCCGCTATATTGAATTCCGAACATTTTTCCGGTCCTGCCGAATCCGGTTTGAACTTCATCACATATAAACAGAATATCATGCTCTTCCAAAATTTCTTTTACGTATTCGAAAAATCCGTCCGGCGGGACAATAATGCCCCCCTCTCCCAAAATCGGTTCCGTTATCATGGCGGCAACATCACCGGCCGTTTGAAAACGTATCACATTCCGAAGATATTCCGCGGACTGTTCCGCGCAGGCTCCGGGAGACTCGGTACCGAAGGGACAGCGGTACGTGTAGGGCGCGGGGGTAAAGGCAATACCGGAAGCGTAAGGACCTCCGTCTGTTTTCCTGCTGCTGTTTCCGGTAATAGACAAAGTCATGTTGGTCCTGCCGTGGAAACTGTGGGTCAACGCGATAAACTCGTGCCTGCCGGTATACTGTCTCGCGATCCGCAAAGCGCCTTCGATTGCTTCGGCGCCGCTGTTTCCGAAAAATGATTTCCGGAGTGTGCCGGGAGTAATTTGGGAAAGCTTCTCTGCCAGGTTAGCTGCAGGGGAGTTGTAGTACACATAGGTGCAGCAGTGAACCCACCGTTCCATCTGTTCTATGGCGGCATCAAGTATTTCCCGATTTCCATGCCCGGCATTTGTAACAGCGATGCCGCTGAAACAATCCAAATATTCTTTTCCGCTCCTGTCGGTCACGGTACAATCCTTCGCCGACATAAACTCCACATCTTCGAATCCAGAAACCATAGAGGTGATCATGTATTCCTGATAAAGATCCTTCGTATTCATTTTCACTCCGTTACGAAAGGTAAACAGGGTTTCCCGTTTCCACCGACTCGTTAATTCCGCAGATAATCCTTGTAACTTCAAGACCGTCCCTGGCCCCGGTCATGGGCACCTGATCGGAAACAATACAGTCGACAAAATGACGGATACTCTCCACCGCGAACCCCATTGGTTTTCCGTAGATGTTCGGTCTAACCAGAACATCCGGATACTTTGAATCTTCGGCGGTGTATTTCTGCATGGCTCTGTGATGGCTTCCATCCAGATAAATCACTCCCTCTGTTCCGACAACTTCGCACTTAAAGTCTATCAGACTTGGCGATGATTTAGGAAGGATCCAGCAGTTTTCCACCATCCCGACTCCGCCGTCTTGAAATTCCAAAATCATCTCGTAAAAATCGGGAGTCGTTATACCCATGCCCGTAAGTACTTTCGACCTGGCCACCCCGTACACCTTTTTAACCTTATCAGCAAACAGCCACCGGACCAAGTCTACCGAATGACTTCCGATGAACCAGGCCACGGAGGACCGGCCGGCCCACTTAAGCCACTCTGTGGGGACGGTGATTTCATCATTCAGCCGTAAATAAATATATGAGGGGCTCCCGAGCTGCCCCTTCAAAATCGATTCTTTTGTCTTGTAAAAAATCGGATTCCACCGGTTGTGGAAATCAACCATAAACTTAACCCCTGCCGCTTCCGCGGCGTCCGCGATCTTCTCGCATTCTTCCACAGTGGTTGCCAGGGGTTTCTCTATAAGTACATCTTTGCCCGCTTCTATCGCGGCCAGTGCAATTTCGGTATGGCTGAAATCGGGAGTTACTATCGAAACAGCACTGACGGAATCGTCCTGCAGAAGCTCCCGGTAATCGGAGTATCCGCTGTTCACGCCGTATTTTGACATGGCCTGATTCAGCCTTTCTCCATCGGTGTCGCATAACGCTGCCAGATTAACCCGTTCATCGTAGTCATACGTCTGGGCGTGCATATCACCCCAGCCGCCTACCCCGATAATTCCAATTCCTATTTCCCGGTTTTTCATCTTTTGCTCCTCTTAAATACCTTTGTAACCGCCGGCGACAACAATTTCTTCCCCGGTAATGGCGTCGGAGGCCGGAGAAAGAAGAAAAAGCGCGGCACCAACCACATCATCCACCGTCAGAATCCGTTTTTGCGGAGTTTGCTCGATTATGTTCTGCCGTAATTCTTCTATTGTCAGACCGCCGCTTTCGGCGATCATGGGCCAATGGGATTCGGCGATTGAAGTTTCCGTGGGACCGGGACACAGGGAGTTCACGCAGATTCCCTTGTCGGCAACCTCTTTTGCCAAAGACTGGGTAAAGCCGATAACCCCGAACTTGGAGGCACAATATGGACTTATCCTGGCTACTCCTGCCTTTCCGGCGGTGGAAGCGACATTCAGGATTTTCCCGCTCCTGTTTTTAATCATCTCCGGAAGCACCGCTTTACACATAAGGAATACCCCGGTTAAGTTCACCGAAAGAGTTTTGTTCCATTCTTCAAGAGAGGTTGTTTGAACGGGATCAGCCGGCCCGCCGATTCCGGCATTGTTGACTAATACATCAATTCCGCCGAACGCGGAAATGGCTTCATTTACCGCCCCCGCCGCGTCTTCTTCCCGGGAGACATCCCCTGTATAGATAAACCCTTTACCGCCGGCGTCGTTTATGCGTTTGACCGTGTCTTTCAGCTGATCCGCCGAACGGGACATCACCGCGACCGCTGCTCCCCGCTCAGCCAGTGCCACGGCCAATCCGCGTCCAATTCCCCGGCCGCCTCCGGTTATCAATACCCGCATATCCTTAAAGTCCATTTGATCTGTTCTCCTTCATTTGTTACCGCAAAACATGTTCGGTAAGCAGCTCTAGCGTTCCCACAATATCCTGTTGACTCATTTTTTCTCTTATTCCTGTTTCATCCAGGGTTCCGGCGATTTCATAGAGTTTATGAATCATACTGACGGTACGGCTTAAGGCCGCGTATCCGTCCTCCCGATAGGGGTATATATCGATACCGTACCAGCCGTCGAACTTGATCCGCCGGAGCCACCAGAAGAGTTCGATCATCTCCCATAAATTGACACTGCCGATAATCATATCATGATCCCAATCCCGGTAGTTATCGTTTAGATGGAGATGAAACAGTCTTCCCTGCCGGGCCGCGAGAACCGCGGACTCCGCCGGACTCTCTTGCGCCATCAGGGAGTGACCCACATCGAGGGTGATTCCCACATGGGGCTTTCCCGCCAGCTCGCAGAGAAGAAGGGCTTTACCCACATCGGATATGTGGCATTTGTTCCTGGGTTCCTTCGGCTTGTATTCAACTACGATTTTTACGCGGGGATTGTATTCAGAAATTTCACTAATCCCTTCCACCAGGTGATTCCAGGCGGCTTCATAGTCCGATTGGAAGGGATAATCAAATCCGTCCTGACCGAGCCAAAGCTGCACATCCGCGGCTCCGGCTGCTTCGGCTGCGTCTATTCCCCGCTTCACCAGTACTAATGCTTCTTTCCTGACGGCATAATCGGTCGACGAAAGAGAACCGTATTTCCATTTTGGGTCGGAGAAGACATCAATTTCCACCATCCCGAGAGCCAGTCCGTGACTATCTAGGAGTTTTTTTAATCTAACAGGATCATTGAACTGACTGGGAAAATCCACAGCCAGACCTGTAATACCGCTTACCCGGGACAGTTTCTCTACCTGTTCGGTAAAACTGATATTTTCCCGGTAACCGTCTTTAACGAACCGGTCGGCACAATTGGAAAATGATGTGGTTGCCGCGTCTATCCGCAGCTTTTCCGGATATTTTTCCATGATTACCTCGACTGCCATTTTAGACAGGAGCGACTTGGACAGGCAACGTTCTATTTTTTACTTTTGTGCCACCCCTTTACCGGCAGGTTCAGTCCATGGTATTCAGATTGTATTGATCTCTGTATTCCTGGGGTGAAACACCGAAGGCCTTCTTAAAAAACCTGGTGAATGAATGAGATGAAAGATATCCTACTTCTTCTCCGATCTCCTTTATTTTCAGATCGTTTCTCTGAAGCAGTTCTTTGGCCCGGTCAAGTCTCCGGTCGGCAATATAGGTTGATAAATTGGTGCTTGTGACATACTTGAAAAACCGGGAAAGGTAGGACGGATTCATATGGACGATGTCAGCCAGCCGCACCAGGGACAGGTCTTCTCCCAGATTTGTATCGATATATTCCCGCAGTTTAAGTATTATGGCTCCCGACTGCTCCTGCTCCTGCTCGGATTGAAAAGTAAATATTTTATCACCCAGCTCATGTAGGAAGCGGACCGCGTCGTCCCAAGAGGAATGTGTGTGCAGATCGGTAAGATTCCCCATTATTTTTGATTCTAACTTTTTTTTCAGATTCCACCGGTTTATGTACCTCAGGTAAATTAGGGAGATGCTAAGATATATCTCCTGAGCATACGGGTTGTCCCACCGCTTAACTTGGGCAAGCGGCTCCAGCAGAGAACCGAGGTGCTGACGGAAGTTATCCCTGTCGCCGGTGTCCAGCATGTTTTCAAGCAGATTCACCTGACCCAGCTTTTCGAATGACGTACGGACTTCTCCAAGTTCCCCGTCGTCTTCCTGCCGGGCAAAAAGGTTTTGTTCGGTAATAATCATTTCCGTGCACAGTCCGAGCCTGCATCCTATCAGATGGTTCACCTCTTCGTATTTCTGCTGTATTTCCAGTATTGTAACCGGTGAATTGATCAGAAAAAAGGAGACTGTTTCACCCACAGACTTTTTAAGGGATGTCTGTATATATTCAAAAGCACCCTTGAGCCGGTTTAAATTCCGATCCTCCTCTATGTAATCAGAATCATACTGAAACAGCCAGATCATGCCGTTCCGTTTAAACTCCGCGTTTATATACCGGCTCCGGCCGGGTAAAAATCTCTGCCCTAATGTTTCCAGGGAGTAAAGAAGGATATTCCGTCTTCTCCTGACTTTGTCGGTTGAACTTTCATCAAGATAACCGATGAACAAAAAAAACGGCCGGGCTATATCGATCGGTATACCCAGCTCGTCAAATTCTTCCTGGGAAATCCCGGTGACGGGTTTTATTCCGGTAAATAAATCGTAGAGAAACTTCCGGCGGATAACCGGAAGCGCGTTTTTAATTTGGCTCTGAGCTTCTTCCACAAGCTTCCGGTTATTAAGCTCTTCTTCTATCTCTTTTACTGCTTCCAGAACCTCCTGTATAATAACCTCATCCTCTTCCAGCTTCAGAAGATACCGCACTCCCTGATTCTTTATTGCCTTATATACATAATCAAATTCCTGATGTCCCGTAAGAAATACCACTTTGGCTTGAGGCCATTCGGACTTTATCTCCTCAAGCAGCTTTAGACCGGACATTCCCGGCATCCGGATGTCCGACAGTACAACATCGATTTTGGTCCGGTACATCCAGTCCAGCGCTTCTTTCGCGTTATACGCCCGGAAGATATCCATATCGATCTCAGGAACATCACTGAATAGATCAGCAAGCCAGTCTACAATTTGTATTTCATCATCAACGATTAAGAGATTATATTTCATGTACTTTGAGATAGTTTAGCAGAGAAGTAAGGTTGTTATCAACGGCGGGATCTTTATTACCGGACGGAATGACGGTAAACGTCCGGACCGAAATATTCCGGTATGTCATCCCCCCTGGTAACCGTAAAATCTTTTAGGTTAAGCCCTTCGATGTATTCAGCGTGAAGACCCGCGGTCTGATGCGTCACCACCTCCTGACCCGCGCCCGGTCGGCGGTCATAACAGCCGCCGGGATATTCCGTTCTCTTCTCTAAATGAAGACGCACATCTTTGATATTGATATCTTTAAGATGATTATCCGGCATACCCGCTAAATAGAAGCCGTTTTCGGCATTACAGTTAATGTTCATGAAAGTGATGTTCCTGATTTTACCGGTCCTGCCGCCCTCTTTCCGGGGAAACGCGGTGACATATACCGGTTCCGCCCTGCCCCACCAGCCGGGATATTTCAGCTCCGTGGTAACGATCATGTCGGAAAACATGATGTTCTCCATGGACCCTTGATCCCGAAGCTGAAGACCTATCCCCCTGTTACTCCCGGTAATAATACAGCCATGAACGGCCACATTCCGGATGTCATCGGTACTTTCGCTTCCCAGCTTAAACGCGCAGGAACTCGACCGCATAACGCAGCCTGTCACCGTTATGTTTTCCGATGGGCCCGCACCCGGTTCATGTCCGGTTGTTTTAATACAGATACAGTCATCTCCCGATTCAATATAGCAGTCACTTATCCGTACAAAGGATGAGTTATCAATATCGATACCGTCTGTATTCGGAGCTTTGAGGCTGTTCAGAACCGTTACCCCGCTTATAACAACATCGGAGCATCCCGCGGCGGTCAACGCCCAAAAAGCGGAATTCCGTACGGAGATATCATGTAACCTGATATTACGGCATCGCCTGAATGCCAGGAGCTTCGGACGGGACCGGACAGCCCGGTACAGGTGGGGATGTCCCGTATCCATGTAGCGCAAACCGTTTCCGTCGATGCTGCCTGTGCCGCTGATCCGGATATTTGATGCGTCGGCTGCTTCAATAACGCTGTCAAACACTCCCCCGCCCGCGGCAGGATTAGCCGCTATCCTGCTGCCGCCGGCTAATTCTACCTTAGTGTTGCTGTATATAATCAGTTTATCAATCAGGAATGTCCTGTCCGCAGGAAAAAACAGGGTGCCTCCCCCGATTTCCCTGCAGGCATCCGCTGCATTTTGACAGGCGGCGGTATCATTTACCTCGCCGTTTCCGGCGGCGCCGAATTCGGTTACATCAAATAAAGTCATGGAGAACCTTAATCCCGTAGTGCTGATCGCGGATCCAACAGTTCCGCGTCTTCCGGGGGAGCACCGAAGTCGGGGATCTTCATCAGTTCGCCTTCTTTTTTTGAGGAATCATGGGCTACGATGCCGGGGGCGTTATACCTGGCAGCAGCCCACACATGGTTAGGCGGCAGTTTCCCGGTGCGGAGCGATTCGAGAAAATCTACAACTAAAAACTGATGAGATCCGCAGTGTTTGTTCGGAAGTCCCACGAACTCCTTGGGCAGCCGATCGACAGGATGGGCGGAGCAGACGCCTAGATGTTTCTTCCCGATATACTCTCTCGGCAGGTTTCCCAGATTCTGCTCATTTATTTCGACCCCGAAAAAATAAGAGTGCAGATCTGACACATCTTCATACCGGGGTTTTATGTATTTCTTCCGGTAGTCGAAACGGCCGCCCGCAGGATTTTCTTCAGTTTTATCCAGATGCACCCACACGGCGGAATTCACCGTTACATTCCGGTAACCGCCGTTTTCGGCAGCTTCATACGCGGGGGCCCATTCGTAGGGGGCGGGCTGCTCCTCGTATGCTCCGTCTGTTCCGATAATAGACATCCGGGATTCCCCCGCGGCGGCTCTCCTGAACTCGTTTATCCTGGCTGTGCCCCCGTCGGCGGTCCGGAACAGCCCGGTCTGATTGCTGAACATATTATTCCAGCGGCTTAATTCCTCCCGGAAAATACCGTCCGGGTGATTATCTTTAAAACCAAAACAGGATACTTCGGTCATCCTGCTGAAGGTAACCGAAAGGATATGGGCAACCGAGTGTGTCGGATACAGCATCGGAGGGAAGCTGGCGCAGCTCTTCCAGTCGTCCTCATTACTTCCGTAAAATGGAGCATAGAACCGGTACATATCATGATAGTACTGACCTTCTCCGTACACAAACCGGCCGAAGTCTCCATCAGCGTACCTTTTCCGGCAGTAGATGGTCTGGGGCCGGTAGTAACTGGTTTCTCCGAGCATGTATAAAAGCCCCGTTTCTTTGACGGTATCCAGGAGCTCCTGGAGCTCTTCTAGAGTCACTGCCGCGGGCACGGCTGAATACACGTGCTTTCCGGCTCTTAACGCCTTCACCGCTTGAGGACAGTGTTTCCACCGCTGGGTGAATATTCCCACCGCATCCACATCGGTCTTGAGGAGCTGATCAAAATCTTCCACCGTATTCTCTATCCCGAATTCAGCTGAAGCTTTCTGCAGACGCTCCTTATCGAGGTCGGTTATAACAACATTATCCACAAAGGGATGGGCCTGGAACAGCTGGAGGAACTGTTTTCCAAACCCGCCTAGACCGCACAGGCCGAATTTAATTCCCATAATCTACTCCCGGATGTAAAAATCTCATCAGATTCCGGCTGTAGATATTACTCCGGAATTCTTCACTTATCCTCAGTTCATCGTATATACGGTTGTCACGGTCCATTATCTCCCGTGTATAATGGGGCTTGTATTTATTGACCGAGTTGTCTGTTCCGAAAATGATATGCTCGGGCAGGTTATCTTCAAAAAGCGTTGTCAATTTAATGAGTACATCTTTCCGGTATATTGGCGGAGTCCCGGGGGTCAAATCTATGTACATATTATATGAAGACTTAATCCCATTCCGCTCCCGGTATCTGGAAAGCCAGCGGGATTTTCCATATACAGCAATGCATTCGTCACACCACGGCCAGGATACATGAGCCAGAGCGAATGTGATATCTTCGAGCTCACTCAGCGGTTCCCACCGGATCGGTCTGCAGTAGTCTCCGGATACCGCCTTGTTGTAAAGAATACCGGAGTGGAACAGTATCGGTTTTCCCGCTTCACCGATCCGCCGGTATAGTTTTAGAGCCCTGGGGTCGTCCGGATAGAAGGAGTAACAGATAATTTTAAAACCCTTTATACCCGCGTCAAGGGCATATTCAACCTGGTTTCCGGCATCCTTCTCGGTTGGGTCGATGAAGAAAAAGGGATACAGGGTATTTTTAGCTGCCGTCAGTTCCAAAACCGATGAAATACGCTCTTTATAGTTCAAATCGGTGGGCATGTAGCCACTAGGGGGTATCGACATGATACAGCCGCCGTCAACCCCGGCTTCTTCCAAAGCACGGTAAAAAGAATCTCCATCGTAATCCATACTCCAAATATGCATATGTCCGTCTAATATCATCTTATGTTCCTTTCCGGCTCAGCTTTAAAATTGCCGCTTCCGCGCCTGGAATCCTGAGTGTTTGACTGTATTCACCGCGGAGCACTGCCGGCTGATCCCAATCGGTGTTAATCCTGATATTTTCAAACAGCTCTTCTGAAGAATAGTTAATAAGAAAAATGATAACGGTGTTCTCATCAAGATAATGTTCGGTAACACCGAGATATTTCGATTCTTTAATAACAGGCCGGGAGGCAATGACAGTCTTAAAAATACGGCGGTAGATCCGGTAAAACGGAACAGCGTCTTCCCGGTAAACCGTTCCCGGAGATGTTATCACGTGTTTTTCCAGAGGCAATCCCAAGAAAACAACTTCACCTTTTCCAAACTTATTCCGTGAACATACCGGATTACCCTCGGAATCGGAAAAAACCGTTTTACCCCCAGCTTCGCTTAAGAGAAGCCTGAAAGAAGAAGGGATTTCCATGGTACATCCATCAATATCAAATGATCCCGGGGTATCGGGCTGATATCGGCCCTTTACCCTCATCCCCGTAACCTCATCAAATTCCGAGACGAATCCTCCGTCATAGGAGATATAGAGCAGGGCCCCGTCGGCGATCTTCCGTTTAAGTTCTTTCCAGAACCGTCCGGACATCACCTTGGTGCCGGAGATTCCAGGCAGAAGGTAAACATCAGATTCTTTTAAGGGCTGTTCAATAGATTGATATTCAATATCAAATCCGGCCTGTTTTGCCAGAATAAAGGTTCCGAATCCGTTCCCCCACTGGTCCTGGTCCTGGGTGAGGATACAGACAGCGTGCCGATTGAACCGGGGAAGTACCGGGTGGGGAAACTCAGCGAGAAACCGGGAGAATTGTTTTACTTCCTCCGCCGCCTTTTTCGGCTGATCATCATGCTGGAATAATCCCAGCTGACGTTCCATAGCCACCCAGTCGTATGGGGGGTGGGTTAGAAGATTTTGATCATGATTACACCACCACATCATGCCGAGACAGTCATGGGCGAAGAGAGAGAAGAGGTTATTTTTGATATACGTTCCGGAAGTTTCTTCATCCGCCACCATTGGTCCCAGGGTTCCCATCTCCTCCACAAAACACGGCTTTTCTCCCACGTCCCGGTAAAGTGATGTCTGAGCGGCAGGATGGAGAAAGGACCTCATGGTAGTCAGAGGATCCATTTTGCAGTGAGGAGTAAAAATGGGATAGGGATGAGTCGTAAGATAATCGGTGAGCTCGCCCTGGTCAGGGAGAGTCCAGACTCCGTCGGATAGGACGGTCAAGCCGTGCATACCGGAAATGACGGGACGCTCCTGATCCGCGCTCCGGATGGCGCTGCTAACCGCGGCAGTCCAAAGCCAGGCTTGGTCCTGACCGGAAACCCGGTCCATGCAGTTGCATTCATTTCCCAGATCCCATCCAAGGATTGATTCATCATTCCGGAAATATGAAACGAATTCCCTTACAAAACGCAGTTCCCACTTGATAACCTCCGGATCAGTCAAAGCATTCCGTCCCCGGAATGCCGGAGGCATGAATAGTCTTCCGCTCATCCATCCGGTTATAAGTCCCACTATGGCTTTCATCCCCCGCCGGCGAAGCATATCAAGTAATTCGGAAAACCGGCCGAGATGTACTAGGGAAAGACCCGATTTTTCCGGTCCCCCCTCCGGAAGGGCGGTTTCACCGGTCCGGTATTCCTCAGGCTTATTCGCCGGACCGTACAGCCGGTCCAGGGGCTGGAAATCTGACCATAGGGGAAACACCCGCACCGTGGTAATCCCTATCTCCGAAAGCAGGTCCAGATCTTTTTCTACCCGCCGTGGCTTCCAATCCGACCACATGGCCGTTCCGGCATGGGATGCCCAGTAATTCACTCCAAGAAAAAATCCGTTATTCTTCATTTTCACCTCATTTCCAATTCAACGGTTCCGATTTCCTGTTCTTTGATGTTCCATCCTTCCAAAGAAAGTGTTCCTTTTTCCACATTCGGTATTGGCCGGAGCAGGGAAAAATCAACAGTTATAATCTTTTCTTTTCCGGGAAGAAGATGAAAATAGTTATCGGAGAAGCAGATTACCGCTGTTCCATCCAATCCCGAAATACGGAAACCCGTAAGGAAGGATAAACTGTTCCCGGTGTTCCTCACCGAAAGTTTCAGCGATCCTTCAAGTCCGGAATTAATCCGGATCCGGGAGTTTGCGCCAGTCACGCTTACATCGGTGCTCTCCAGCCATGATAATCCGGCAAGATAAGCTCCCTGCTGATCGTATTCCGCTATCTTTGTTCGGATCCCCGCACCAGTTTGTTTCCGGATAAATATCCCTTCCGAGATACCGGTTACATTATCACCTGAAAGAACCACCTCAACAGTGTTTTCTTCTCCTGTTTTGACTAAATCCCGCGGAATGGGGTAAAAAACTTTAGTCAGATCAGGTGTCTTAAAAGGATCTGACTGAAACGGCCTGTCATCCTTTCCTTCCGTCTTTCCAACAGAAACACCATTAATGAAAATTTCATCATCTCCTTCTAAACCGGCCGAATAAACCTCCAGATCAGTTCCGGCAAATGACTCAGGTATATGAAATGATTTTTTGTAATAAACCGCGAATCCGGACTCGTTTCCGCCTGCCGCCTCCACGAGACCGCCGGAGAGTTCAAAAGTTCCTTCCTCGGGCTGTCTGACCCGGTATGGACGGCCGGGTATCTTTCCCGGCTGCCGGCTGTCTTCCGTTTTTTCGGTGCCGTACTGCAGGACCCAGTCATCCCCGGATAAATCGATCCATTCAGCCGGACGCGCATAAGGAGAAGTTCCCATCCAGTACAGATTCTCCGCGGCCTGTCCATGTTCGGTCTCCAGCTGAAGGTAAAGAAAAAAAACAGATTCAGGAATATCCGCCGGAACAACCGCGTCAAGATCAAATAGACGACACGGCGAGTCTTCTTTAAACTTTACATCTTCCTCTCTGCGGTAGATTTCTCTCATATCTTGCGTAAAAACAACCGCTTTCACGGCGGCCTTTATTTCACCCCCCGGCCCGTCGGCCGCTGCGTATATACCGGGGTTGAACAATTCATTTCCATCGTAAACATACTTTTCCATGTCCGCCAGTATCAGGAGGCCGGCCATGGACCGTTTATACGCGTAAAACGCCGGTTTCGGTTCACCGTACCAGTCGATGAGTTCCCGGTGAAATGAAGGCCAGCTCCCGTTGAGCTGCCACTCCATGCAGCCCGAAGTCCGGTACATATTCTGCCGGCAGAATTCCATGTTATGCCGATGAGTCTGGCCGTGTGTCAGATGACCCGCCATCAACCACCGCTTTTTGTCTCCCGCCGCGCCGTATTCCCGGGCGTCCCTTTCGATCTCATCCAGCTTAGCGTGATGATATTCCCATGCTTTCCGGTCGGGCGGCCAGACCTTATCCTTCCCGAGGAATCGGCGGATATGTTCTTCCGGCGGGGGGCTTCTACGCACGGCAATTTCGCTCCGGAAAAGCACAAGCCGTGAATCTCCCTCGAGAATATCGCCGTATTTATTTGTGGTCCGCCGGGGCAGCATCAGCAGCCCGCCGTGGCGGTCACCCCGGTAGGGAGACCCCCGGTGGAACGGCCTTGCCGGATCGTGGGTTCTGCAGACGGTTTCGATTTTATCAACCAAAGCCTTGTTTTCCAGTGAATCGGGATTATATTCATTCCCCCCGCTCCACATTACCATGGAGGGATGATTCCGCAGAACTTTAACCATATCCGCTGCGCATTCGATAAAAGTATGATGAGGCATGGCGGGATATTTTGAGCAGGCAAGCCAAAACTCAGTCCATGTGAGAATTCCTTTCTGATCACAAAGGCGGTAAAACGTCTCGGTCTCGTGGATGCCACCGCCCCAGACGCGGAGCATATTTATCCCGGCCTTCTCCGCCTGCTCCAGAAAAAGCCGATACCGTTCTTCGGAAAACCGGAACAGACTGTCGGTAGGAAGCCAGTTTGTCCCTTTAACAAATATTCTTTTCCGGTTTATGGTGAATGTCCACGGATATGGATCACCGGCATCCGCCCACGGCCTGTTAGTATGCCCACAGACTTTCTGAACCCACAAATCATCTTCATTCCGGATCATTTTTAATTCCCGTATTCCGAATTCGGTTTCGATCCGGTGGGAGACGATTCCCGCAGCATCTTCGGCGGTTATAACGGCAGTATATAGCGGCTGGTCACCCATTCCGTTTGGCCACCAAAGCCGGGGATTATCGATCCGGCCTTTCAGCGGTACAGCCGTTTTTTCCCCGGGGATAATAATTTGTTCCGTCTCACATGATGCTACCGGAACGTTATCTTTGAATATCCGGCACTTGAATGTATACTTTTTGTTTTCCTGCCCCTGTAACCCAGCGGTTACCGACACGTCTATATCAGCTCCGGATGCCTCATCATTATTATTCCAGGAGATTACATTCCTTATATAGGGATCCCGCAGAAATACAGGACCGGTTATCATTAATTTTACGGGTTTCCATATACCCACCGGAACGAGATGGGGAGCCCAGTTCCAGTAATATGAGAACGGCGCTGCCACTGCCGTGGACATGATGACCCGGCGTCCGATGTGACTCCCCGGATAATCCTGAGAAGCCATTTCCTGAGTCCTTATTCTTAAGGTGACGCGGTTTACTTCACCCGGGAAAACAAGATCAGTGATGTCGATAAACCACCGTTTAAACATCCCCTCGAGATAACCGGCATTAACCCCGTTAACCCAGAGCTCGGCCCGGTAGGTGATGCCCTCAAGGACCAGAACTGCCCGACCGGCGGGAGTGATTTCCGGGACAGCCGCGTCTTTAAAAAACCACCACTCCTTGTCCTCAATCCATTTTATCCGTTCCGGATTGTCTTCAAAGTACGGATCAGCTATTTTACCGGCACTGTACAGAGCGGCCTGGACAATTCCGGGAATATCAGCCTTTACCGGTTCGGCCGGTGTGTAATCCCGCTTGTAAAATCCCTTATTCAAACCTTCGGTGACATCCTGTCCTTCCATCAGCCAAGGACCGTCAAGATCAATTAAATTCGGATACTGCTTCATAAACAGTCATTGTACCGTCCGGATTCCGAGGATTCTATAGACATATTTTTACTTTGTTAGCCCGGTTTTACTTTATGGAACAGGGGAAGGGGAAATAAAAAGGGCTTCCATTTTAAGGAAGCCTTTTTTGAGAATAGGAATACTTATGTAAGAAATAATACGGTCTTAACTTTGGGTAGAATTGTTTTCTTCTTCTGCCCGCTCAGCTGCTTCTTCTTTTTTTGCTTCCATTTTGTCTTTTAAATCAGCTATACCAATAAATATTGCTATAAGTCCGATTAAAAGGGCAATTATGGGGATACCGCCTTTGAGAAATATGAGTACCTCATCCCACCATTGTAAGGACCACTGTACATCGAGTACTGAATAAACAGAAAAAAGAACAAAAACGATACCAACTAGCAAAGCTACCATGCTATTCCTCCTAAGGACGATCACTAATTTTATAATATGCGGTTTCAATTAAAGATTACCTAATTTATCGTGACTGTCAAGTCAAAAATTTCCTGTACCATTATATACCCAGCGAATCCCGGTCAACTCCCTCTGTGATTGAGAAGCGGCCATAATTTCATATAATATGTAAATTTAGGTCGGGGGGACCGGTATTTGCCGGGTATTTTTTTCCGTGGAAAAACGGCAATTTCCGGTGATCCCGATATACGTAATTGCTTGTAATAATACAATTTATCAATTTTAATGCGAATGTGATCACCGGAAATTGCCGTTACATACCCGCCCTTCTTGTTAATTCAATCAGAATGGAATATCATTTATGTTATGCATCACGTGAAAAAAGTAAGATTCCCTGAAATTGATCATGTTACCTGGGAACATCCTGCTGACCGGGCAGCGTTAGGCACCCTGGATCAGTTTTCAGGAATTATCAATACAATTAAGAGCTTTCTCGGCCTAACTTCCGGGAATTCTGTCCGCCTGCTTTTTACGGCATCGGCAGTTAAGGTGTCCGATCGGCAGTTTCCGGAATTACACCGGCAAATAGAAGAAGCTTCCGACATCCTTGATGCGCCGGAGATTCCGGAAGTGTTTGTGACCCAGAATCCTGCAGTAAACGGCGCAACGTACGGTTTCGACAAACCTTTTGTAGTTATTAATTCAGGATCTCTGGAACTGCTCGACAAGGACGAAATCGGCGTCATGCTGGCACATGAACTCGGCCACGCGCTTTCGGGTCACGGGCCGTACAAAACGATACTCTGGTTTCTTGTAAACGCTTCTTCTGTCATAATCAAGGAGATACCCGGGGGAACCGCGGTACTTCAGACACTGGTGCTTCTCCTCCGGGAATGGAGCCGGAAGAGCGAATTAAGCGCGGATCGTGCGTCCCTTCTCGCCATACAGGACGCGGATATCTGCTTCCGAACCCTCATGAAAACCGCCGGGGGCGCCAGGATTGGACAGATGAGTCTGGAAGAGTTTATGCAGCAGGCCTTGGAGTATGAAGCTTCCGGCAGTTTCCTGGAAGGTGTACAGAAAATAATGAATGTTTTGAATCAGGATCATCCCTTTCCGGTAATCCGGCTAAAAGAATTAAAGGTCTGGCGGGATTCAGGAAGATATCAGAAAATCATTGAAGGCGAATACCCGCGAAGAGGTGATCCGAGGAGCCGGAAGCAGGAATTCAGGGAAGCGGCAGATCAATACCGCGATGATTGGAAAAACTCGGGCAATCCGGTTAACCGGCTCGCGGCGGATATAAGCCAGGGTATAGAAAAAACCGGCAGAGAGATTGAAGGGGTTTTCAAAGATCTCTTCGGCGGCAGCGGCACGCCTAAGGAAAAATAATCTGTACCTTTATACTTTTGTCATCCGGTGACACAGCGTACTCATAAGCTTTAATAGCATCATCAAACGGATACGTCTCGGTAATAAGCGGTTTTACATCTATTTTACCCGATCCCATTAGGTTAAGCGCCCTGGGATAAACATGGGCATACCGGAATACGGTATCGATCCGCGCCTCTTTCGCCTGGGCGGCCACCATATCCAATGCTACCGTTTCTATCGGCATCCCTATATAAACAACCCTTCCCCCGGGCCGGAGATAATTAAACAGGCCTTCCGCGGCCTTTTTGCTTCCGCTGGCTTCGAAGACAATATCTACCCCCCAGCCTCCGGTAATTTCTTTAATTTTCCCGGAGAGATCCTCTTTTTGGACGTTTACCGGAACAACCGGACCGAATCCGGCAGCAATGTCAAGCTTGGGCTGTTTGATATCCGTAATAATTACCGTCGAACATCCGCCGGCCAAAGCCGCCATTGCGGTCACCATTCCGATGGTACCGGCACCGATTACAAGCGCTATATCTCCCGGCCGTATTTCAGCCTTTGAAGCGGCGTGCATCCCTATTGCCAGGGGTTCTACCAGGGCGCCTTCTTCTAAAGAAACGCCCTCAGGCAGTTTGTACGTAAAGTCAGCCGGGTGAACAACCTCGGACCGGAGACAGCCGTGAACAGGCGGTGTCGCCCAGAAGGAAACAGACGGGTCAAGGTTGTACATTCCCATCCGGGATTCCCTGCTCTTCGGATCAGGAATCCCCGGTTCCATGCAGACCCTGTCTCCCGGTTTTAAACGGGTGACATTTTTACCGACTTCGGAAATAATGCCGGATGCCTCGTGTCCGAGTATCATAGGTTCTTTCACGATAAAAGGTCCTATCTTGCCGTATTCATAATAATGAATATCGCTTCCGCAAATTCCTACGGCCTTGATATCGATCCGAACATCATCATCACCTAATTTCTCATTCAGATCGACATCTCTTATCGCTAATTTACCTTTCTCTTCCAAAACAAGTGCTTTCATTTTCAACCTTCCTCCCTAGTCCGATACATATAGCCTACTCTCGTCGTGTGGAAAATGTAAAGGGGTTATGCGCCAATTCCTGTTTTTTCCGTCCCCTTCCGATCATCACATAGAGTTCTTCGTTGGAGTACTTAGGTCCGCCGAATTTCGTTTCTGAATCTTCCGGTCGGCGGGACAGCCGTCTCCGGAGAACTATCTCTAGGACCAGCAGGAACAAAGCCGCCGCCAAGAAAAATAATAAATTCTCCCCGGTTTCGGTAAATTCCGTGTTATCTTCCCACCAGCTATCTTGTCCCGGTGTAAACCGGGTAATCATCCGTCCTCCGGTCCGCCGGGCGATTACCGACAAAAGCTCCGTATCAGTTCCGAATTTATTATATTCCTCCGGGTAGGGGATAGTGATGCTCTTGGTCCGGGCAAAATATTTTCCATCATCATCCGCGGCCGTTATAAAAAATATACCTTCCCCGGCCATCTCGAAGGTTCCTGAATATCTGCCTGGTGCTGTCTGTTTTAACGGAATAGATAGAGAACCGGTTCCCGGCCTGATGACTGAAGCGGTAAGATCAAGGTAATTAATATATCTTGATTCCAGATCCAGTGCTTCCAAAGTAATTTCTGCTCTATTTCCGTTATTCTGATGAATCGAAAGAGTAAGCTCCTCGGACTGACCGGGCCTTTCCAGCCACCTAGTCAAGCGGGTAACAAATACCTCGAATCCATCCCAGGTTAATAATCTACTGCTCCATATCCCTTTCATATCGGCGGTAAAGGCGGCGCTTTTGCCTAATCCGTATCTCCAAAGTGAGAGGAGAGGGTTGCCCCCCGGCCCTTCAATAAGGAGATCACCCGCGTCTTTATTGTAGGTAAGTATAAGACCTTCGAAAACCGGGAGATCCGACGGCAGCTCCTGAGTCACCGGATGGGTATGGGTCTGTACCGGAACGAACGATTCTTCAAGTACAAATCCGCGGGACACGATAAGGGATTCTGTAGTAAAAAGCCGGGGAATCTCTGTGATTGAATCGGTGTGGTAATAGCGGCCTGCGCCTGCTTCAGCGATAGAGCGCATGAGATCTTGATCGGCATCGTTTCCTACCGCGATAGTCGATATTGTTACGGATGAATTTTTATATAACGCAAGAAGTTCGGAAAAATTTTCTTTATCAGCTAACCCGTCGGAGAGAAGAACCACGTGTTTTACAGCCGATTCGGCGTCGGATACTGTTTTAAGTCCCTCCTCCAGGGCGGCGTATAAATTTGTGCCGCCTCCCGATTCCAATGTCGCCAGGCGGGAAACTATTTCATCCCGGTTTCCTGCCCGGGTCACCGGCACCGTCCACTCCCGGTCGGCATCAAAAGAAAGCATGCCGATTCCGTAGAAGGGATTCAGTATTTCTATTGAACGGAAAACCGCTTCTTTAACCAGATCGAGTTTGGTTTTATTAGTACTTGATGTTCCCCCCATACTGCCGGATTTATCAACGATAAACACGATGGTAAGACTTGGAATATCTTTAGAGGATGATACATCCATGGAAACAGGCAGCAAATCTTCAACAGGGGTACCGTAGTATCCTCCCAGGCCGAATGAGGAATCACCCCCAAGCATAAGAAATCCGCCTCCGCCGTGTTCAACGTAATCTTTCAGCATATTCATCTTGCTTAAAGAGATATCATGTCCCCCGACATTATCCATTACTATCAAATCATAAGACATGATCTTCTGCCGCTCCGCCGGTATCTCGGACGCATTGATCCTTTTTACGTTGAAATTTTGATTCCGCAGTACCTCAAAAGCGGGAACGGGTGAATCTGCTTCCGCAACATAAAGCACCGACGGTTCATCCTGCAGGATCACCGCTGTTTGGTACGAGTTGTTCCCCGCTATGGTATCTTCCCCGGATATTATAACCGCTTCATACTCATGGATTCCTCCGGTATCGATCTGCCCGGTATAGGTAAATACATTTTCGCCGGGGGTTAGTAAAATCTCGGCTTCTCCAATGTATTCTCCGTCAAGATACAGTACAAGGGAAGCCGCGGTATCTATGTTTGATCCGACTACAATAGACACAGTATGAGGTTTACCTTTCCGCACATCTTCAGGAAGTCTGATATGTTTTACCAATACTTCGGAACCTGTAAATCCTCCCGCTGGAACAGTGTAGATCGGCACACCGGATCCAGCCGACGCATCGGCAGCACGGAGCGCGTTTCCGTCAGTTTCCAGCCCGTCCGACAGCAGGAAAATTTTCCCTCTCGTGTTCTCCTTCAGCATGGATAAAGCAAGCCGCACAGCTTTTTCGATATTGGTACCGCCGGACCCGGTGTCAGAATCGGAAAGAACCGGAGGAGCACTCGAAAGAGGTTTAACAGGCGAGGCGGAGGCACCGAAAGATATTACCGCGGTTTCCGTAGTTTCCGGCAAAGAAAAGGGTCCGTCTATTAGGTTTGCAAAGTTTTCTTTTATTTTTCCATCGGGAACACTTTCTGATTCGTCAACAAGAAAAACAACTGAAACAGGCTTTATCTCTTTTGTAAATGAAAAGCCGGAAAGTGCCGCGGCAGCAGCGGCAATCGACAAGACCCTTAAAACAAGAAAAGGTACTGCCCTCCCTCTCCGGGGACGGATCCTTTTAATATAAACAATAAATTCTGTCACCAGGAATGCTAATCCGGCTATAGCGAAGATTTGCCAGAGCGGATAGGCACTCGCCCTTTCAGAGGGAGTCAAATGCCCGGAAACAGGAGTGTCCTCCGCCGGATAATCCGCGTCCATCTCGGACGGATCTTCCAGATTCACCGCCACCGGATATATTCTGTCATCCTGGATGATCCGGTATATTCCCGCGTTGCGGGGATAGTAGGTCATTTTGTCCGGATTAGTCACGGTTACCCTTGATCCGTCCGGAGTCATAATAACAATCGGGCCGGATCGGAATTGCGTTAAGGGCAGTTCCTCTCCCAGCGCGACAGCCTGTTCAGCTTCTTCAAATCCTCCGGCATCGAGCCAGCTTAAGGCGTTGTGCATCAGAACAGGAAATGAAGGATCAAGCGTAAATGCCGTATCATCCAAAAGAAACGGGAAATATATAAAAGAAATTCCCCCGCTCCGGTAGGCGTACCCCAATCCTCCCGCCTCCGTGCCGATCAGCTCGGTAACGGGAGTTTCCGGGGAGGGATACACAACCCGGTAACGGCTCGGATCCAGTGCGGAAAAATCAGCACCCGCAATGACCGGATGGGACCGGTTGACCGAGGTAATTTCAGGATAATACCCGGTCTGTCCTTCTCTGAAAAAACCGGGAGGAGGTGCTCCGAATATGAGATAGTTCCCGGGCCTGAGAGGAGATACAGCCGGACCGTGCAGTATTGATATGTCTTCGGGTTTCTCGGTTTCCGGTATCACCGCCGCAGATTTAACTTTCTTTACAGCAAGATTGGGGTAAACCGATAAAAACTCTTCCAGGAAAAAAGGTATATCCGGAGGAACGGAAACAGTCACCTTATCGGTTCTGCGGAAGGATAGACGGAAAAAATTATCCTGGGGCAGATCATCCTCGGGATAAAGCCCGGCAGTGATGATTCCCGATACGGGACCGCTGTACTCGTAAATTACCGTTTTTTCTCCATCCGGAGGGAGAATAAAACTGTCCTGATACAGAGCTTCTCCATCCACCGTTATAATAAGATCCGCCTCCCGGGTCTCTCCGGAAAAGTTTTTACACCGCACCAATATTTCATACGAATCAAGCTTCCCGTATTTTTTCCGGAATCTGAATGAGGTAATCCCCGAATTCACCCCGCCGCTGAATTTCATGTCGGGAATTGATATTCCCGGGTACTGAAGCGCGGCTGCCTTTTTATTTCCATCGGTAAACAAAAAGACATTGCTTTTCCGGTTCGAATCAAACAGCGGATAAATGGTATCCAATGCAGCCGGTATGCCGCCTGGTCCGTCTTCGGCTGTACTGCTCCTAAGATTACGTATCACCGTTTCCTTGTCATCTGTCCAGGGGACAAGGATGTCCGGTACGGCCCCGGCAGCTACTACGGTTATCTCCGTATTTCTGCCGGTATTCCTTACCAGGTCAATAATCTCGGAAACAGCCTTTTGGTACCGCGTTCCGGAACCTTCCCGGGTTCTCATACTGCCGGAAGCATCGATTACCACTGCTATCTTTCCGGATAATTTTCGGTGAATATCAGCCTCGGGTTTTAAAGCTGCCGTGCTTAATAAAGCGGCCGCGGATAATTGAAGGATAAGCAGGAGTGTGACGGGTAAATTAAGAAACCGCCTAAGACTGGATTTCTTTTCGTTTATTCTGTTCCAAAAAAAGAGAGATGATATTTCCTTTTCCCGGTATTTCAACCGGACAAGGTGAAAAAACAAAATAAGCGGTAAGGAAATAAAGAATATCAGACCGGTAGGATTGGTAAAGGTCACCGCAGGTATACTCCTCCCCGCAGATAACGGAGTATAACATCTTCCGCAGGAACTCTGGGACTCACCCGGATATATTCAATGCCCTTTCTGATACAAAAATCCTCAACATCCCGAAGGTACTCCGCTACCGCGGTTTGGTACTTACGGATTACAGAGCCTGTTACATTTACCCGCAGGTCATTCCCCTTTTCACTGTCACGGAACCGGAATGAACCCTTGCGGTCGGGATTTGTTTCATCAGAGGATAAAACATGAATCAGGATAATATCAAATCTTGAAGCGGAAAGCGCAGCCAGTCCTTTCGTGTATCCATCCTCATCCATAAGATCAGTGATAATGATAATGATCCCGGGAGGTCCTGACCGCGCGGCATAATCGATCAGCGCTTTATTCAGTTCTGTTGTTCCTTCCGGTTTAACAGCCGATAAATAACCGAGGATATCGGAAAGATATTTTTTCCGTACGTTGACCTTCAGGGATTCCTTTAAAGAATCACTGAAGGAGCGGATATTCAACCGGTCATGACTTGATACAGCGATACATCCTAAGGCCGCCGCTGTCTGCCGGGCAAAATCAAACTTGCTGGGTTCACCGAAAGTCATGGACCGGCTTGAATCCAGCAGGATATGAACTGTTTGATCTTCTTCGGCATGGAACAGCTTAACCATTACCCGCCCGGAGCGCCTGTATATATTCCAGTCGATATAACGGAAATCGTCTCCTGCCTGATAATCACGGTAATCGGAAAATTCTTCGCTGAAACCGAACCGTTTTGTAATCCGTTCACCCCTTAATTTTCCAGTCCGTTTTTTAGCCGCGATAAAAGATAGCCGTTCAATTTTCCGCAAAAACTCGTCGTTGAAAATGGAAGTATCCATATCTTTCAATCTCACACGTGTTCGGGAACCCGGTTCAGTAACACCCCTATTATGTCTTCGGGTGTTTTTCCTTCCGCCTCTCCTTCAAAATTCAGGATCAATCTATGCCGGAGAGCCGGATAAGCCGCGTTCCGGATATCATCAAATCCAACGTTGTACCTTCCGTCAAAAAGAGCCATGACTTTACCGGCTAAAATCAGACTGATAACCCCTCTTGGACTGGCACCGTATCTAACATACCTTTTTATATCTTCGGGAGTATGTTCCGCCCCGGGATGAGAATACTGCACCAGAGAAACCGCGTATTCCTTTACTGCCTGAGGCACAGGTATTTCCCGTATCATTTCCTTAATGGAAAGAATTTCTTCCCTGTTAACAGCCGGAGATAATTCCGGCATCACCGATCCGGTTGTTCGATCCGCTATCACCGATAGATCTTTCCGGACAGGATATCCGACGGTAATTTTAAAGAAAAACCGGTCCATCTGCGCCTCCGGCAGCGGATACGTTCCTTCCATCTCGATCGGATTTTGCGTCGCCAGGACGATGAATGGAGGTTCCAAGCGGTAGCTTGTTCCTCCTACCGTAACGGTCAACTCCTGCATTGCTTCGAGCAGGGCGGACTGAGTCTTCGGTGTTCCTCTGTTTATTTCATCCGCCAGGAGAATATTGGTGAAAACAGGTCCTTTCCGGAAAACAACACGCTGACCCGCACGGTCGTCCTGTACAAGTACCTCCGTTCCGATAATATCGCCCGGCATAAGATCCGGGGTAAATTGAATTCTTCCGGTATCGAGACCCATCACTGTTCCCGCCGTCTTGATGACCAGTGTTTTCCCGAGCCCCGGTGCGCCTTCCAGAAGAACATGACCCCCTGCCAGAACTGCCGTGATTATCTGCCGGACAACATCCTCATTTCCCACGACTGCCTTACCGATCTCCTGCTGAATTGTTTTCAGTTTTTCCGGAATAGCCGTTACCTCATTCATTGTGACTCCTTTCCGCTGATGGATGTAAAATATTTTGCCACAAGGGCTTTTAAGTGGTCAGGAACAGCATCTCCCTTTACCGCACCTTCCCGGATCTTGTTGTATGACGTTTCGGTTTCACCGGGGGATTGTTCCGCGGATTCCTCCTCGGGAAGGCTGCGGGAAAGAAGTCCCATAACATTTCTCCCCTCTTCCACTTTTCCTTCGAGCTGAAGGGGGACATCGGTTCCTCCGGATTGAAATTCATAGGGATCCCCCTCCTTGTCTTCCACCGATTCTTTCCCCGGGGTGTCGGAAGTCACCTTTCCGGAATCATCTTCACCTCCGCTGCCGCCTTCCCCTTCACCGCTTTCTAATTTCTTTTGAACCGGAGACTGGACAGGATCTTCTCCTTCGGTGATCCGGTCTTGGGAATTGGTCCGATTGTCCTCCTGTTCGGATGGCTCTTCCGCCATCCGGTCTAAAGCTTTATCCAGCTCTTCGGCAGCTTTTTCCAATTCCTGCCGGTCATTATCCGTCTCTCCGGATTGATGATTATCCGGACGGGGCGGCGGAGGCTCGTTCCCTTCCGACTCAGGGTCATCAATATCCGCTTCGGGTTCCGCCTTCCGGGTTCCCGGTCCCGCCTCTCTTCCCTCGGGTCCCGGACTGCCGGAAAGGGACAGTTCCCGGGATTCCCTCTCCCCCGCACCGTTACTCTCATTTCGCGGAGAAGACCCTTCCCGTTCACTACCCCCTTCCCTTTCTTTCCGCAGCCCCTGGAGATGGGAACGGATGTCTTCACGAAGACGATCGACCTCTTCTCTGGTTCTTTCTTTTGACAATTCTTCTTTCTCAATTCTTCTGCCCAGCATCTCTAGCTGCCGGGCATACGCCATGGAGACCGGGTCATCAGGAGATGATTCTCCTAAGGATTTCCCTAAGTTCTGGTAGTAACCTCCGTCCCAGGGATCATTACTGTCAGACATATCGTCCGTGACCGGAAGAAATGGAAGAAAGAACAGAAAAAGGACAGGTATAAGCAGAGGAAGGGGAAACGGATTGACAGGTATCCGGCGCTTATTTACGTTATCCATTCTTTTTTCGGTGAGCTCCAGCAATAACTGACCGTATCTGTTCTTTTGGTATAGAGCTTCATGACAGGAGGGAAGCAGTTCCTTAAATCCAAGCATCCCGTCTAGGATATAAAGCCGCTTGCCGGCACCGCGGGGATGCATAGAAAATACCGCGGCCGCGATAAAGGACGCAGAAACCGATATGACTGCTCCGTATCTCAGGATAACCGCGGATACGGCACCGGAAAGATAGAACAGCGAAAATATTCCGAAAACAACAGCTGCCGCGGGAAGAAACACGGTAAAGAGAGATATAAACCGGGAAAAAATGATTCTTCTGAAAAAAGGCTTTACCAGGCTGTATAACCGTTTATCCATTGTTCCGCTTCTCCCGCATTGTAATCATCATCCAATAGAAAAAAATGAATAATAAACCAATTCCTCCCTGAACCGCAATCCTTCCCCAGCCGGCAGCACCTTCATCCAGGATCCTCAGCATGATATGGAGCGGATTTATTCCGGGGGCTACATTATAACTCAGCAGGAAGGACCAGATAAAATAAAGATACATCAAAATGATGCCCAGAATCCGGTTTTTGAAAAAAAGAAACCGGAGCAGAATTCCCCCGGCCCGGAATGAAAGGCCGGTACAGAAAACGAGCAGCAGTACGCGAATATACAAACCGGAGTGTACTCCGGATACAGCCCCGGAAGTGATAATAAACGGGATTGATACAATAAAGAGAAGCAGCAAATGTAAAATGGAAGCGGCAATCCTGCCAGTAATTACCTGCGTCTTCGAAACAGGTGTATAGAGAAGCCATTCTTCATCATCGGGATAGGATTCATCCGGATATCCGGCACCCGCGTGTCCGTTTAATAGAGCAAAACCTATCAGGAGAGCAACAGAAAATCCGGAAAACACGGATGGCGGGGTACCGGCTGCAAGATACACTCCAGCGGTATCATCAGGCCAGAGAATTAAAAAGAGGATCAGCAGATATCCGAAATATAACACGGAGAGTATCCGCAGTTTTTTCTTTCCCATAAAAAGGGAGATTCCCTCCCGGTACACCGGATTTTCAGGAAAACGGAACAATATTTCCTCCTATCAGTATGATTGTACCGGTATCTACGAGACCGGCGATTACATAATCGTACGTACTGTTTAATTCAGTCCATTGTTCAGATCTCCGGATTAACTCGATATACGGTCTCATCCGGTCAGGGATTCGGATGCGCGTCTGATTGCCCGGGTCTACCGTGTATACTGTTCCGGATTGCAGAACTCCGATACTGTACGGTTCTCCGTGGATAAAGAGTATGGATTCACTAAGCCTAAAATCACCGGGCTCCTTAGCACTTACCATGTACAGACCGTTCTTTTTTTGCACATCAAACTGAATTTGTCTCCGGGTAATACCGACTGACCGGTAATACCGGCTGTTCCACGGATTCTGAAGGGTATCGCTGTAATACGCTGCCCCGTCGGGGGCAAAAGATAAAACACCCTCCTGACGCGGATAGGGTAAGAAAACAGAATCCTTATCGAGTTGGAAAGTGAACCGGGTTTCTCCCACGGATCCGTGATGAACATGCTTTTCCGTTACCAGGACATCCCCGCTTCCGCCGCGAAGTATGGTCAAGGCGCGGGTAAAATCACTTTCCACGGTACCGCTCAGTTCGAACAGAAAAAAAACGGCAAAGACAGCCGACAGGGTCAACACAGCGGCCCCGATTATCCGCAACCGGAAAATAGGAGCCGGAAACAGCATTAGCGCAGCAAGCATCAGTGTATATACACCTAGAATAATGAACACCGGCAGGGTCGGAATAAATCTTGGGGTACTGCCGGTCCTGGAGAAAATCTCCCTGGTAACCACCGGCTGAGGAATACGGGGGCCGGAACCGGCCAGAATCGGGCCGGGGAAAATTTCATTCCACAGAGGCCTCAACAGCGCGGAACTTTCCGCTCTGGAGGGATCAAACGTGAGAAAAGTGACCCATCCCTTCCCAAGATTCTTCCTGATGCCGGTTACGGTGCCGTCGTGAGAATAAATTTGCCCTTCCGCCGGCGGAGCAATCCTTGATATACGAATGCCGCCGGGTAATTCGGTAAAACCGGTGAATTTAACGGGCAGGAGAGTGTCAAGGAGGACCCGGGTCTCCTGACTGTAGGAAGATCCTCCGATAATCAGTATTTTTCCTCCGGCTGCTGTCCAGTTTACCAAGGCGTCAATCTGGCCATCGGTAAGAGGAACGGACGGCAGCCGGTGGAATATGACCAATCCGGCACCGGATAAACCATTCCAAACATTGGGAAATGTTTCCGGATGGGGATAAACCAAAGGGAAATTTTCTTCCTCCGAGATCAATGGGAGGAGCGGATCCAGGGACGGATTCCTGCTGATGCCCACAATCAGCGGAGAATCTGAGGGAAAACCTTTTAAATCAAACTGTTCCTCATACAGGATCAGATCTTCCTTGAGAATCGTAATCCTGCACCCGGGGCGGTAACTGTTTAACTGAACTGGAAGTGTAACTGAAGAGGTCCCTTCCGGAATAAAGACTTTCTTACGGTACTCTTTAGTTACCGGAGTGTCGCGGGCGGAATAATTCTCGATCAGCCGGAAGCTGATTTCAGCATTAACCGCCCTCCCGCTATTCCCGACCGTTATCCGCACCGGAGTATGAGCCGCGACCTGATAAACACCGTTAAAGCCTGCATTCAAAGATATTGTGAATTGTTCACTGCCGGCAACATCGGAGATAACCAATATTAAAAGGATCATCGTCCAGATATAAAATCCCAGCTTTCTATTCACGACTAAAATACTACTATTAATTCGGCTTTGCGTATAGAAGTAACGGAAGCAGCCGGAAGATATCCGGAAAATTGATTCCGCCGGCAGCAAATCCCGGTCAACTCCTTTTGTGATTAAGAAAAGGCCATAATTTCATAT
>CAYLLE010000002.1:0-95825 GCA_964384485.1 uncultured Spirochaetales bacterium
ATATGAAATTATGGTCTTTTCTTAATCACAAAAGGAGTTGACCGGGATTTGCTGGCCCGAGACCAGCAATTTCCGGTCAACGGAAGCTGCCGGATCTACAATTCCGAACCTATTTCATTTAAAAATTGCCGCAGGAGCCGGATTCCCCTGTCACGCTGAAAATTGTTGAACTGAATATGTTTGTCGGTTAAATTTTCCGCTGTTCCGGAGATGTATACATCGATTTCCCTCTTGGTAAGAGGTATCCGCTGTCCTACCAGTTCCGCTTCGAGTTCCCTGTGTCTATATACACCTGACTTGCTGGAGGCGAGAATGAACCTGAAATCATCCAAAATTCCCCGTGAACTCCTGGCCAATCCTGCGAAAACGAGGGGATTTGATTCGTGTACATAGGCGGAACCGAACGTTTTGATATCCCGGTAATTCCATTCCCGGTAGGGTATTCTGATCCTGTTCACGATCTCTCCTTTTTCAAGGTCAGAGATCCGCTCCCTGTCCCGCAGTTTGCCTAAACTCAACCACCTGGAGGAGCCGTGTTTCCGGATATCCAGTGAAGCATCTAAGAGCTGCAGGACCGGGTAGAGAGTCATGGTTCTGTTGGGAATGCAGATATTTCCCCCCATTGTCGCGGTTCCCCGGATGCTTTTTGGAAACCGCATTAAGGTATCCACCAGCAGATATGGAAGAACGGAATGTCCGGTGGTGATAATTTCTTCAATCGAAGCAGCCGCGCCGATATCGATATACCGTTCCGTACGGTTTATTCGCTTTAATTCTTCAACCCCCTTGATCAGGATCACCCTGCCTGTTAAATTCAGTCTCCGCTCCCGCTGAAAGAGCATGAGGTAGGTACCGCCGGCCCATATTACAGCATCGGGATGCCGTGAAGCCAGTTTCAACAGATCACCATTATTTTCGGGCCGGTAAACGGTAAGATCACCGCTCTTGCCTGGCATTTTCCCTCCGTTTCCGGTATTCCAGTGAATGCTGTATACCGAGCTTAAAGTTTATCCTGCTGGTACAACGGCATTTAACCGAATCAATATACTCATCCAGGGATGCGTCCGCGCCGTCCATACTCTTTTCCAAGAATGCTTGAGTGACCATGACTTTGCCGGCAGCGCAGTATCCGCAGGGATTCATTCCGGCTTTAAAAAATCCGTTTTCAATATCGCTGAAATCCTCCCGTTCCATAATACCCTCGACGGTAACAATTTCGGTTTTATCCACGGTAAAAGCCGGGGTAAGACAAGCCGGGGTAAGGATACTGTCCAAAAAAACGAGGCAGCTGCCGCAGACTCCCATTAGGCATCCCGATTTTGTGCCCAAAAGGCCGTATTCGTCCCGCAGGAGCTCCGAAAGCCTCAGTTCGGGAGAGATATTGATGTGCTGCCGCTCTCCGTTCAAAAGGAATTCCGCTCTCATGATTCCTCCGTATAGGAATGAATAAGCTCCGGAGTTGCCGGAATCCGGTCCAGGTACCTTCCGGTGGCTTGTGCCACTGCCGCGGTAAAAGCCGCCGGAACGCAGGAGAACGGCAGATCTCCGATTCCCCGGGGATTTCCCTTCTGATCGGGATTAATAAAATAAATATGCGGTTCGGGAAGCTCTCTTGCAATATTACCGAAATAGGTAAAGGCCAAATCTTCCGGAATAGCGCCTTGTTTAAACAAGATCCGTTCTTCCATCGCCCAGCCGAAAGAACTGTAGATGGTCGATTCTACCGTTTCCTTAGCACCTGCTATATTGAAAATTTTCCCCCCGTTTATGGCGATCCAGATACCCTTTATGAGCGGTATATAGGTTTGCGGATTTACTTCCACCTCCACGGCGGTACAGCAATAAGCGGTTTGCGGAAAAGGGACACCGGACAGGCTGTCTTCATTCCACTTTACCGAACGGGGCAGTTTGTATGTTCGTTTCACCTCAAGGGGAAGGGCTTTCCGGAACCGCTGTCGCTGAATGGAATTACAGCAGCTTTCGACCATCCGTGTCAGAATTGTGATGTTCCGTGATAAAATCGAAGGTCCGGAATCGGGAACATTCGCGGTGTTGGTTTTCACGATTTCCACATCAGATTCCAGGATACCCAGGATACCTACCACAATGTCCTTCCACAAATTCGAAACCACGCTGTTCACCGAAACGGCCGACGTGAGGATTTTGACTTTACTGTCGCCGGTAAGCTGCAGTTTTACCGAAAAGTTTCTCTGTTCTTCGCCGGTTCCGTGAAATCCTGAGCCCTGAAAGGCAAAGGCAATACCGATGCCTCCTGCCTCCCTGTTTAACGTGTTAAAACTGTTCCGTCTCTTCTTCTGAAGTTCGAAAGCCGCGTGTTTCCGTTTGAAATCCGATTCCCGGGCGATTTTTTCTAATATACTTCCTTCCAGTGGATCCTCGGTAAGTTTCATCCCGGTTACGGATTTTCCTCCCTCTCTCAGCAGATTAGCGGTCCGCCACTCTACCGGATCGCTCTGCACCGTCTCCGCGATCCGGGAGATATGGGTCTCTATAGCGAAAAATGCCTGGGGGAATCCGAATCCGGACGCGCCTCCTAACGGCGGCAGATTGGTCGAAACTGCGGTACCTGTAATACGGAGATTTCTGCAGTCATAAATTCCGGCAGCAGAAATCATCATTCTGGATATTATTTCTTCAATAAAAAACGGATAGGCACCAGTGTTGACGGTGATATCGATTTCCATCGCCTCCAGACTGCCGTTCGGATCGAGACCGGTCTTGTGCCGTATGAGAACAGGGTTGCGCTTCGGTGAATAGAGAAAATCCTCTTCCCTTCCCAAGATGAATTTGATATTGGTTCCGCTTTTAAGTGCCAGCAGGGCGGCATGAGCGGCGATAAGCGAAGGATACCAGCTTTTGCCTTCCAGTGTGACCCCAATATCGGTAACCTCCACGGAGAGGTCGGTATTTCCGAATCCGCATACTTCCGCGGCTGTTTCCTTCACATGATAGGCCCATTGGGTAGAAGAATAAATTTTCATCTTCTTCTTTTTTCCCCGGCCTTCCCACACGGCGAATGCGCCGTTGGGTTCGCTATAGAAATGTTCCTGATATCCTGTCCGGTATTCTCCCTCCACTGACTGCGATGATTTTTTCATTCCCCCGGCGGGATCACCGACGATTTTCTCCCGGGTGATGACGGTCTGCTCCGGAATATAATGTTCATAATAAAATACGGGATCTGATTCATCGTATTCAACCGCAGTCCCTTCGAGTACCCGTCGGATTTCCGCCGGTTCTTTTCCTGCGATGAGGGCGATCGGCTCACCCCGATAACGTACCTCTTTTGCCAGGACAGGCATCCCGCTTCCGAAAACCTGTATACGGTTTTTGCCCGGAATATCATCAGGGAGGACCACCGTCATGTCTTCACTTAATTCAGGAAAAGTAATGGACTGAACCTTTCCGGCAGCTATTTTCGATCTGAGGGTAATCCCGAAGAGATAATCCCCTTTCGGCCGCAGATCATCCAGAAAAGAAGAGTGTGAATTGATGATGTCTCTTACTGAACTTGTGTACCCCATGGTATTCTAATAATACCGTTTATAAGCTCCATCTCCAATAGCTTTTACTGCCCGGCATACACGTTCTGCCTCAAAATCGGTTAAATCCGGATACAGCGGCAGGCTCAGGGAGTTCTGATACCGGCGGAGTGCCCGGGGAAAATCCGAAGGAGCGTACCCGTATTTCTTTCTATAGTAGGGCATGATGTGGAGCGGGATAAAATGCAGAGATGTGCCGATATTCAGGTCCCGGAGACGTTCCATAAAATCGTCCCGTGATATCTGCAGATATTCCGGTTTTAGAGAGATGATAAATAGATGCCAGGAATGGCCTTCAGTATCTTTAGGTATTGTCAGATATTCAAGACCGGCCAGGGCGGAGCGGTATTTTGCGGCAATTTCCTTCCGTCTTTTGTGGAATTCTCCGCATTTACGAAGCTGAACTCTGCCGAGCGCGGCGGCGATATCTCCCATGTTGTACTTGAATCCGGCTTCCCGTACTTGGTAATACCAGGAGGCTTTTTTATTGCCCGTGTACCGGTCCCAGATGTCCCGGTCTATCCCGTGGAGCCGCATAAGTTTCATCCGGGCCGCCATGTTTTTCTCTGATGTTACAACCATGCCCCCTTCCCCGGTGGTGATATTCTTTGTTGCGTAAAATGAAAAGACTCCTGTTTTTCCTACTGTGCCGGCTGGTCCCCGGGATGTCACGGCCGGGAGAGCATGTGCCGCGTCCTCAATGACCGGTATATTCGCGGAAGCGGTAACCGAAAGAATATTTTCGATTCTGCACGGTTCACCCGCGATATGTACGGGAATAACCGCTCCGGGAGCATTTTTCAGACCGGCCGCCGTCCGTTCAATCTCCACCGGATCGATGTTGCAGCTGTCCTCTCCAATGTCCGCGAATACCGGACGGCAGCTGACATACCGGATAACTTCAGCGGTCGCGGCAAATGTGTAGGGGGTGGTAATTACGGGGGTATCCGGCGGCAGGTTGAGGGCTTCCAGGGAAAGGTGAAGCCCAGCGGTGGCTGAGTTAACGGCCAATGCATAGGGTACACCCAAATAGCGGGCGAACTCCTCTTCGAAGGCAGCCGTTTCGCCTGCAGTGGTGAGCCACCCCGATCGGAGGACCTTCAGCACCGCTTCTTCCTCTTCTTTGCCTATGGAAGGGCGGGAAAAGGGAATAAAACCCTCAGTATTCTGTTTCATGTTCCCTCGGTTCCAGGGTGGGAATACGGCTCCTTATAATTTCCCGGATCTTCCACCGGTTTCGGTAGAGTCCCGGCTGCTCCGGATCTAGAAAACAAACCGGTTCTAGAGATCGGATCAGATCCCGGACATATCCTGTTTCCTGCTCTCTCGTAATCTTATTGATCCGCGGAACTCCGGTTTTAGATATCTGTTCACCGCGGGAATGGAGCTGTTCTGATATCTTTTCTCCCGGCCGGAGGCCAATATATTGAAGGGGGATTTCGGTTTCCGGTTCGAAACCGTAAAAACGGATCATGGTCTGTGCTAATTCCCTCATTTTAATGGCTCGTCCCATATCCAGCAGATAAAGGCCGCCGTTTTTCCCCATTCCTCCGGCGGTAAGAACCAGAGATACCGCCTCGGGTATTGTCATAAAAAAACGCTCCGCCTCAGGATGGGTGACCGTGACCGGCCCGCCTTTCTGAATTTGCCGTTTAAAAAGGGGAACAATGCTTCCCCGGCTGCCGAGTACGTTTCCGAACCGGACCACCATGAATTCAACTTCCTCCGCGGAACCGGCACTGACAATTTCTTCACAAATCTTCTTGGAGGCTCCGTAAATATTTACCGGTTCCACCGTTTTGTCGGTGGAGATGAGTACGAATTTCCTTACACCGGCCTTCTTCGCCGCTTCTACAAGGAAATGGGTGCCGAAAACATTATTTTTTATGGTTTCTACCGGATTCTCTTCCGACATCGGGACATGCTTGTACGCGGCTGCGTGGAAAATAATGTCCGCCCGGAGCCGCTTAAGGATAAACTCCACATAGTTTTTATCTTTTAATTCGCCGATGATGGGTACGATGGTTGCCCGTTCACCGACTCCCTCTTCCTGAAGAATTTTGAGTTCTGAATTGATTTCATATATACTGTTTTCACCATGACCGAATAAATAGAGTCGCTCCGCCCCTCCGGCTAAAAGCTGTCGGCAGAGTTCGCTTCCGATGCTTCCGCCGGCACCGGTAATAAGAACCCGTTTGCCCCGGATGTATGAAATATTCTTTTTCAGGTCGATGGCCCTGGGAGTCCTTCCGAGGATGTCCTGGCTGTCTATTTCCCTGGTTTGAATAAAATGTGCCGTACCGTCAACGATATCCGAAAGGTTAGGGAGGATTCTGATTTTAGCAAAACCTCCGCTTTTAAGTTTCCGGTAGATGTCTTTGAGCTGCTCTCGGGTCGCGCTTGGGATGGCAATAAGGGCCTCATCCGCCGGAGTCCGTTCCAGGAGTGAAACCACATCTTCTATCGGACCTAGAACGGGAATATTCAGGATCCGTTTGCCGATTTTTTCCGGATCATCATCGAGAAATGCTACTGCGTCTCCTATGATTTCTTTTTTCTGTATTTCCAGTGCGATCGACTTTCCGGCGAAACCCGCGCCTACTATATATATCCGTTTTTTCTGGATCTGGGCCATGCGCTAAAGCTCCCGATTCCGGCGGATACCTATTTTGCTTCCATAATATCGAATCCCAGGTCCACCAGAAAAGAATCTTTGTAAAGGTCAAGGCGAACCTTTGCCCTTCCTTTTCTTTTATCGACCTTAATGATTGATCCCTCAAGACCCTTGAGGGGGCCTTCGGCGACAACAATGCGGTTATTTTCATCGAATGTCACTTTTGATTTTGCTGTAATTTCGCCGAAGGAGAGGAAATGGAGAAGTAATCCCCGGTCCGGACCGGCAAGGGGTTTTATCCGTTCGTTGTTTTCTAGGAACCTGGTGAACCCCCGCGCGGATTTCAGCGGCCGGAACAGGTCCTGAGGAAAGGTTTCCGATTTTAGGAAGATATAACCCGGAAAAATTGGAGCCAGGCTTTTTATTTTTTTCCCCTTTTTCCGGATGGTTAAGGCTCTTCTCGGCCAGAGTAGTTCGATGTCCCTTTCCTCAATGTATTTCCTGGTGAGTCTGAGATAATGGTTCTCTCCGCCTGTTCTTACCTGGATTACAAAGAAGTTCATTAAGTTCTATGCCTGAACCCTATACTCTTCTTTATATATTCAAGTTTTCGTGCTTCTTCCGGATCCTGTTTAACCCGGTCGAAGTATTCAAAAATAAAGGACAGAAAAACAGATAAGAAGAAGACAATCAGTGTGACAATTATACAGAGCTTACCCCGGCTCGGACCGGCTTTTACTTCCGGAACTTCCGCAGCCTCGATAATTTGGAAGGTTTTTTCATTTCCTGTTTCTTCAAGTTCGGTGGTTTCCACCTTCACCCGGAGGGAGGTGTAGAACTGCTGCTGGAGTTCAAAATTGGCTTCCAGCCTGAGAAATTCCGCCGCAATCCCTGCTATCCGGTTCTGGGGGATAACCTGAGCGGAATAAGTATTAAAACCGGTCCTCAATTCTTCGAGCAACTCTTGAAGTTTGTTAATTTTTATCTGCTGACGGACTACCTGGGTCGATTCTGCCGGATACTGTTCTTTTAGAAGTTCCAGTTCCAGCTCCGCTTCGTACAGTTTTGATATATTTTCGGAAATTTTTTCCGCTAAAGCCGTTACCTGCTCAGTCGGATCTATAATACCGGTCCGGGTATGGAATTCAAGAAGTTCTTCCTGAGCTTGTTCCATCTCCATCCGGGCTTTCTCCAGCCTCTGCAGGAGTCTGGTTTTATCGGATGCAAGCTGCTGCTGGGTCAATTCGTTGAACCTTTCCTCCAGAATTCTTACTGTGGCGTTGAGGATTTCAGTGGCAAACACCGGGTCTGTCGAGCTATAGGAGATGGTGAGGATACCTGTGGAGTTGTTGTACTCGGTCTCCAGGGACGCGCGGAGCATATTCCGGGCGGCAGTGGTGGCGTTTTCCTGAAAATTGAACCGGTCGGTGAAGTTAAACTCCCCGGCAATCTGGTCTAAAACGGTATTTCCCTTTAAGAGTTCCTGTGCCAATGCCGCGTTGGAGGTACCGCCACGGCTGTCGATGCCCACAAGAGCGCTTAGAGCGCCCAAATCACCGGAACCTAGAGCTGAGCTTAGTCCTCCGCCGGTAGATTCCTGAAGCAGTACCTCGACTTCCGGTTTGTAGGTATTGGGCATCGGGTTCGGTTCACCCGGAGGTACCCGGGAGGTGTAGAGGGCGAACCCTAAGATGCCGATTGCCGCAAAAAAGGTTGAGAAAAAAATGAGTTTCCATCGCTTAGCCAGAACCCCCACAAGATCAAGCAGAGAAATTGTATTCTCCTGCTCCGGATAGTCCCGGGATTCCACATATTCCGTTATATCGGTATCGCCGTACCGGCGTAATTCCCTGTTTTCGGGTTTGTTTTTGTCATCCATATGTGCCTGAAAAGTAGCACATTACCGGAATTTCTTCAATCACTACCGCCGTTCATGCCGATACAGGAAGTAGGAGGAATTTGAAACAATGCATCGTAAACTTACAATACTAATTGGAATGATCTTTTTACTTATCCCTTCCTTTATGTTCAGTCTTTCAGTGGTTATTTTCGCTGAGATTGAAGCCCCGGAAGAGGCGGTAACTTCGGATGAGGATGATGAAGATAGCGGAGTCGACCCGGCGGAACTTGTCCGGTCACGGTTCGAAGAGGGAATACTGGATTTTTTCTTTTCAAGCCCCCATATTGCCTTTACTGCCGGCGCCGAATGGCGGGAAATTGAAGATGAGAATCTCCGTGACGCCGTTAAAAGTATAAACGCGGATGTTCTTGTGCATGCTCAGCTTAGGCTGGACAGATATCCCGGTGAAATACCGTTTCAGGGAAATATCCGTAAGGTAACCTACCATGTTATTTTTGCCAATGATAAACCGGCAGCCGAGCATGAAATCAGCGGGAAGTTTATTGAAGAACTGGAGATGACCGGAGGAGCAAAAATCTTCAGTCTTGGAAGACTTGTGGGCGAATCGGCAGGTTCCATTATCGCGGAGAGCAGATAATACCGCAATTGCCGGTTTATTATTTAAGTCTGATAAAACCGGTTCTTTAAGAGTAATCATAAACAGCCGAAAATAAAAGGAGTGGGGAAGGTTTATCTGTCCATGAAGGAGTTTCATGATATGAGAAAAATTACGGGACATATTTTTATTAATTCTGCGGTAATAAGTATTGTACTGACGATACTTACCGCGGTTAATCTTTATAGCCAGGAATCCCCGATGGGAAGAAAGTGGGAAGGTTTAGCCGCGGTAAGCACGGAAGGAGAATTCCCCTCCATCGGGTACTACGGGGCCTCGGATGCTTTTCCCCGCAACTCCATAGTCAAAGTAACGAATAAAGCAAACGGTAACTCCATCCGGCTGGTGGTAACCAAAGAACTGAACGATTCTAATCTCTTTATTGTACTATCCCAGGAAGCCGGGAAGGATTTGGGCATAAGTACCCGGGAAACTATTCAAGTTTCCGTAACTCCTGTTTCGGTCGCGGGCTGGGGTGCTGTCAGTCCTGTTGAAGACGTACCGTATCACCCGGATCCGGATATAAATCCGTCAGCCGGTACCGGAGATCCGAATCGGGATGTCCTGAAAGGGAACGGTGAACCGGCTGCCGAAGAGGACAGTATTGGTGTGCTGCTTACTGAAGAACTGCCCGAAAAAACCAAGGAGCCTTCCAAATCGGTATTAGAACAGTCAGCACCGGATCTTCAGGACGGACTTGATTCCCTTGGTTTTGAGGCGGACACTTCTCCCCCGGTATTAACGCTGGAGGACCGTGATTCCATGCTGAAAATTGCATCGGAAAGCGGAATTCCCCGGGAAACTCCTGAAACCGAAGGAGAGGCTGAACCGGGTGAACCTGATACACCGCTCTTAGGATCTCTCTCCGGCGCCGATACGGAAAAGCCTTCCGGGATCGGTGAAAACGTGACCCCGGAGAAATACGCGGAGGCTAGAAAACCGGAAGGGGAAGACGAACCGGCGGTGACCGGAGATGTTCCCGCTGAAGAAGGACCGCTCTTGGGGCAAAACGGAGATGATACTGAAAGAGATCAGCCCATGCTTGGGAGCAGTGTGAAAAGACCGGAGACCGAACCGGAAATCAAGCCGGAACCCGCATTGGAAACCACGGATACCCCTGAAGTAACGATCCTATCACCCAGGGAGCCTGAAGCGGAATTGCCGGAGAAAACTTCTGAGCCTGAAACCGAAATATCGGAAGAGGCTCCGGACACCGATTCCCTTGCCCCAAAACGTCCCCGAACGGCTGATACCGCTGCCGCGGTGCTGGATGAGCCTGATACTCCGCCGCAAGAAGAACCCGAAGAAACCCCGGAGGAGAGACCGGCGGCCCCGGCATACGCCGAGGGCTCCGATACCGACCGGCTTGAACAGGCTCTCTCCCGGGCAGAACGGCGGAGCAGTGTGAAAGATCCCTTTCCTCCTCCCCGGGAGGAACGTTCGTTCGAACTTATTTCTCCTCCCCCCGCAAAGGATGAGTATACCATCGATGAAGAAGCCATAGCCGAAGCCGATCCCCCCGAAACCTTGTTGGAAAAACCCGACCCGGGGATCAGAAAACCGGATGTGGAAGAGAAAGAAACGGAGCCGTACCTCGCCGAGGCTGAAATACATGAGAAAGACGAAACTGAACCGGAAGACACGGAGCCCGAACCGGCCGAAGAAACGGCGCCTGTGCTTTCCAAAGACTATCTTTCACCTCTCCGGAAAGCCGCGGAGGATTTTTCGATAACCCTCCGGGAAGCTATTCCGGAAGAAACTGAATCGGTATCTCTCGCCGATCTTAAGAGGCTGAAAACCGCAACCGAGGAGCTTATAATTACCCTGGATGAAGCTATACCCCGGGAGGAGTCCGGTCCTGAGGCGCCGGTCGTTGCCGACCTGAAACGGCTTCGCGGCGAAGCGGAAGAGCTGGTGGCACAGCTGATCGAAGCCGCTCCTATAGATGAACCAGCAGCTCCGGAGGAGTCCGAAGGGCCCTTCCTGAGTGATTTAGAATATCTGAGACAAGAGGATCAAGATGTTAGTCCCGAACTCGCGGAAGCAGTTCCGAAGGAGAGTGTTGAATCTGATCGGCCTGTTTTGACCGATATACGCAGGCTCCGCCGGCAGGCTGAAGAGGTTGTTACCCGTTTAATAGAAGCAGTTCCGGCGGACACTGAAGAATCATTCGATATGTCTGTGGAACCGGAAATCGTGAAACCCAGGACGGAAGAAGAATCGGCGGTTGCCGGGATTCCGGAACCAGAACGGGCCGAACCTGACGCTGGAGGGATCGGAGCAAGGACACCGGAAGAGGAACGGGAGACGGACGTTGCCGCCGCGGAACCATCCGTTCCGGAGCGGACGGAAGAGAGAGATGCCCCTTCCGAGGACGGTATCCTTGATAAGCCGATACCTGAAGACGCCGAATTAGCTCTGGAACCGGCGGAACATCGTCCTCCCGAGGTGCCGGAACCGGAATCGGAAGATTCTCTCAGCCGGGCCGCCCCGGAAGGGGACTCAGAAGAGGTTGCCGCAGCGCTTCCGGAATCTCCCGCGCCGAAAGTGGAAGAGAAGCAGGAAGAAGAACCTGCTGCGGTAATTTCGGAGGAGGCGGTAGACAGCCTGATCGGAGAACTGGAGGCCGCTGTCGCGGCCGAGACCAAAAAGGAGGAGCCGGACACGGCAGCCGCGGGGCGTCTTCCCATTGTTAAAAATCTTAATAAGGGGTCGTATTATCTGCAGGTAGGAGTTTACGCCGATCCGCGGACCGCTCAGGAAGCTCTGAATTCCATGCAAAAAGGATTTCCCACCGCGGTTACTACCGCGTCCTCGGAAGGAAAAGAGGTTTACAAAGTTCTCGTGGGGCCCCTCTCTGAAGACGAACAAGGATCTGTTTTATACTGGCTCAGGTCTAAGGGATACCGGGATGCCTTTGTAAAAAGGGTTTCGGATTAACCGGAAAATCCGGGAATTTTCCTGGTTCTCAGCGGCGGCGGGGGCGCAGATAACTCCGCAGCGGAGGCTGCCTTCTGCCGCTTTTGAGACAGGATATAACATGGCAAACCGTATTGACGTATTGACTGTAGTCAAAATACTGCCGCTCCTGTCTCGCGGATTCTTCCCGGACTCTCCTTTCTTTCTCCGGAGATAGATAATCGAAGATCTTGGGTTTTTGTTCTTCAGGTATTCTTGAAAATATGATTCCCAGATTCCTGTCGGTTGTGGTTAAAAGAATGTTCTGTACTTTTACCGGGGGCAGAACCGTAATTAGCTGTAGGAATTCTTCTGCGTATCGGTCCATTACCATCAATTTATCATACCCCTTAATATTGGTCCAGCTTTACATCCATTACACAGCAATTCTCGGTGATCACATTCGCATTAAAATTTATAATTTGTTTTATTACAAGCAATTTCATAAATAGGCATCACTGGAATTTGCCTGCGTGGCGGTAAGCGAGAATCATATCCGCGAAAGCGGAATTCAAAAGGGGATTTGATTTTGAATATAACAGATGGCTTCGGCAGCGGCAGTCGCTTGATCCGAATCCCGGTATTAATTTCTGGTCCGGCCATAATGCGGCTCCGGCTGATGCTGCCAGTTTACATTCGATATCTTCTGCGGTATAGATTGGAAACACCTTTCTTTTTACCGGCAGGGTCGTGAGATAATCTATATGCCACCTGATCCTTTTTCGGCCTCGCCGAAGGTGTCTGGCCGTCCGGCTCTTTAGTGTCCCCATAGCTGATCCGGTGTATATGTAAAACCCTTTATCAAAATTGAGGACGCCTAATTTACCCACTTCCACCGTTATCCCCTCCGGCAGTTCCAGGATAACCAGGTACACTCCCCGGTTCTGCCGTATCAAACTTGCGGGTTCTGTTAAAACAGGAATGCTTTTTTTTGATAGAACAGCATCCCCCGCGTGAGAGCAGCTGAACACAGCGGCATGCAGATTTATCTGTCCTGCATAATGATCAAGGGCTTCAGAGAATTCAGGATCGGTATGTATGTTCGGTATAAGCCGTTCAGCTTCCGGGTTCATTACCAAAAAAAACAGGTGGGGTATTATCCCTTCCTGTTTGAGCTCTGCCAAAAGGTTAAGGTGATGAAGCGCCCGCTTGCTTGGCGCATCCGGGAACATTGCGGTCTCCGATTCCACCAAAGTACAGGTTTTAACCTCAACTGCATGGGGTCGGCCGTTCCAGAAAAAAGAAAAATCAAGCCGGTTACGGCGAAATACCGGTTCAGTTTTAACCGCGGCGGCGCCGGGAAACAGCGTTGGAAGCAGAAGGTTCCGGAAAAGTGAATTTGTCCTGGTACTGTCCAGCGGTATAACACGTCCCCGTCTGAACGCGGCCACGGCGGAATAAGCCGTTTTCCGTCCGGGAGCCGTAGAATGCTGAAGGAGAACCGGGCTGCCGGGGATACAGAGTTCAAGAAGACTCCCCGGATTCGGGCAGTGACACCTGACCGATTTGCCGCCGGGCAGTTCAGCGTAAAGTACAAACCGATTGTACCGGGACAGTACGGCTGCCGGTAGAGGATCCTGAAAGAGGGAAACTGCTGCCGGTATGCCGGCAGCATGGGAATTTCTACTTAAAAAGATTAGCGATAACCTTTTTATACTTGGCTGTGATGATGTTTCGCCGCATCTTCAGCGTCTGAGTCAGCTCTTCCCCGACTTCAAAATGATTTTTCAACAAGGCAAACCGGACGATTCGTTCAAATCCCTTGAAGCCGGTTTTCGGGTTGATCAGCGACTGCAGTTCGGAATTCACCGCGTTCAGAATTACCGGATTATCCAGGAGCTCTTCGTAATCGGTGTAGGGAATTCCCTTGTCTTTGGCATAGTTAACGATTAGTTCTTCGTTCGGCACCACCAATGCTCCGAGATACCGCTGGTCCTGTCCGACAACCATCACCTGATCGATAAATTCGGACTGAAGAATTTTTTCTTCAATCGGTGCCGGTTCTACATTTTCACCGCCGATCAGAACGATAGTCTCCTTTACACGGCCGACTATTTTGAGCTCGTTTCCCTTACTCATGACGACCAAGTCACCCGTATTGAGCCATCCGTCCCGGAGAACCTTTTCGGTTTCTTCCGGTTTTTTGTAATATCCCTGCATAATCTGCTCGCTCTTTACATGGAGAACCCCTTTTCTGCCGGGAGAAAGTTCCTTCCCGTCTTCTCCTAAGACCTTCCACTGGATTTCTTCCAGGGGGGAGCCCACCGTTCCAATTTCCGGCTTCTTTTCGTTCCGCACCGCGATCACCGGAGCGGTTTCGGTAAGTCCGTACCCCTCAAGCAATTTGATGCCGGCAGCCTGGAAAAACTTATCAACATAGGGGGGGAGGGCGCCGCCGCCTGAAATCCCTGCCTTAAATCTTCCGCCCAGTTTATTCTTTAGTTTTTTGAACACCAGTACGTTTCCGAGTGCCTTCAAGGGAGTCAGAAGAAGAAGCGGGATTGCGCTAAGAACCGAATCGACAACGCGGCTCCTGGATTTAAACCGGGGATATCGTCCCAAAAATAAATTAAAAAGGGTGGCATGAGATTTTCCTACTCCCATAAAAAAGTGGAACAGTCCCCGCTTTACTCCGGACTGCTTGTTGATGTTCCGGTATACCGCGCTGCGCACACCTTCCCAGATTCGCGGTACCGACGTCATATACGTTGGTCTGATTACCGACATATCGTCCATCATTACCTGTCCGATCGGTTTGGAGTATGCGATTGCGGAACCGTAGCTCATGCAGATATATTCCACTGCCCGTTCAAAGGAGTGCCAAATGGGAAGTACGGTTAGAAAGATATCCGACGGATCAAGAAACAGCTTCACTTTAATTTTTTCAAGCTGAAACAGAAATGAGCGGTGAGTCAGCATTACTCCTTTCGGATCGCCGGTGGTGCCTGAGGTGTAGAGGAGGGTAGCCAAATCGTCGGCCTGACCTTTTTCGAGCTCTTCCTTAAAAAGGTCAGGATTTTTTGCGACCAGTCCTCCGCTTTTTTCCATCAGTTCCTTAAAGGGAATGACGGTTACGCCTGTTCTTTTCTTTTTTCCTTCATTGAAGGCCGGATCAATCACTATGATTTCTTTCAGATTGGGTATTTCCTTTTTTAGAGAAAGGATTTTTTCCAGCTGTGCTTCGTTTTCCGCGAATGTCCTCCGGCAGTCGGCATGATTGAGGATGTAAGCCATTTCCTGCGCCGTTGAATCCGAACCCCGGGGAACATCAGCGGCACCGATGGAAAGAAGGGCCAGATCGATAATGATCCATTCAGGCCGGTTGTCGCTCATGAGTCCCACATGATCTCCCCGTTTGATGCCCATGTCGAGAAATACGGTTCCCAGGGCTCTTACCCGCTCCCAGAGTCCTCCGAAGGTCAAAACCTGATACGTACCGCTCTCATTCTTGCTGTGAAGGGCATCTTCATCCGGATAAACCTCGACAATAGCTTTCATTGCTTTTGGAACCGTTAGTTTTGCATCAATCATACCTTTCTCCTTTTAAGGTTTTCCGGTTATTCCGGAGTATCTCCGACCAGACACAGCCATTCCGCTTCCGCGGCGGTTTCTTCACCCACTATTGCTTTTCCGCTCTGTCTGATCATGCGGGGTGAAATCCGTAAATTTTTGATAATCAGTTTGACTTCCTCTCCCGGGCGGACCTGTCTCCTGAATTTCGCCTTTTCCACTGAAGCCAAGAAGAAAAGTTTATCTCCCAGGGTACCCAGGGCGTTTATCCCGGCGCCGCCGCACTGCGCCATGGTTTCAATTAGAATGACACCCGGCACGACGGCATACTGTGGGAAATGACCTTTGAAGAAATATTCCTCTTCTGTATATTTGCGGTATCCGACAATCTCTTCATCATCATATCTTTCAAGTCTATCCACATATAAAAAGGGTTCTCTATGGGGCAGCAAGTTCTTTATTTCCGGCATGGTTTGTTCCTTTCACTATATATTAAAATTAGTGTATAATTATACGGCAGGCAGCGGGGTTTTACAAGCAAATATGCAAAACGATTGCTGATAAAGAAAGACAGCAATTCCTTGACACCCTTACCCGGGTGTGTTATATCCAAGAACAGCGATCCCAGCTAAGGGCTGCCAAATCCTACGGTACCGGGAGGACCTATGCAGATTAATGACATCCATGAATTACTTGAAAAATTCGACAGCAGTTCACTTTCTGAACTAAGACTAACTATAGAAAATATGAAACTTGTCATGAAGAAGGGGGGAACTGCCCTCCACGGAACGGCGGTTCATCATACACTGACCGCGGAATCGGTGCCCGCTACGCCGGAAAAAACGGACCAGGCGGCAGCTGGTGAACCTGCCGGGAATACTGAATTCGTAACCGCGCCTATTGTCGGAACATTTTATCGGGCTCCGACTCCTGATTCTCCGCCGTTTGCTGAACCGGGATCTAAATTTAAGGCGGGAGAAACCCTTTGTATCATAGAAGCCATGAAAGTGATGAATGAAATGGAAGCGGATTACGATCTGGAGGTTATTTCCGTCCTTGTGGAAAACGGTGTTATGGTTGAACACGGTACTCCCCTTTTTGAGGTACGCCGGATATGATTGCCTCCCTTTTCATCGCGAACCGGGGAGAGATCGCTGTAAGGATTATCCGGGCATGCCGGGAGATGGGTATACGATCGGTTATAGGATACTCCGAGGCTGATAAGGAATCCTTAGGTGTCAGGATGGCGGATGAAGCTGTCTGTATAGGCGCCTCACCGTCCCGGCTGAGCTACTTGAATATTTCCAACCTTGTTTCTGCGGCGCTATTAACGGGTTGTGACGCGGTCCATCCCGGAGTCGGCTTTCTCGCCGAAAACTCACCGTTTGCAAAAGCAGTTGAAGATGCGGGATTGATTTTTATCGGGCCCGCGGCCGAGACAATCAGCCTCCTTGGAGATAAAGTCCAGGCTAAGAGAAGCGCGGCTGAGTATAAGGTACCGGTAATACCCGGTTCGGAAGGATCGGTAGAGAATCCGGAGAAATCCCTGCAGGAAGCAAATGAGATCGGATTTCCGGTTATTGTAAAAGCCGCCGCGGGAGGCGGCGGAAAAGGGATGCGTATAGTCAGGGAAGAAAAAAATTTTCTGGACATACTGAAAGTCGCGTCGACTGAAGCCGAAGCGGCATTCTCCGACGGCACAGTCTATTTAGAAAAATATTTGGAAAACCCCAGGCATGTGGAAATCCAGATACTGTCGGACGGCGCAGGCAATGTGATCCATCTCGGCGAGAGGGACTGTTCAGCTCAATTCAATCACCAGAAACTTGTTGAAGAAAGCCCCTCTCCCGGAGTCAATCCCGCCATGAGGAAGAGCATGGGAGACGCCGCGGTCCGGCTTTTCAAGGGTCTTGGATACATCGGTGCCGGTACCATAGAGTTTCTGGTATCCGGTGATGAGTATTATTTTATGGAAGTGAACGCCAGAGTTCAGGTGGAACATCCCGTAACCGAAATGGTAACCGGTGTGGACATTATCCGGGAACAAATTCTCGTGTGTACGGGAGAAACTCTTAAACTGAACCAGGATGAAATATCGCTAAAAGGATGTGCCGTTGAATGCAGGATCAACGCGCGGAAACCGGGCAAAGTCAGCTCCTATCTGCCGCCGGGCGGATTCATGACCCGGATGGACAGCCATCTCTATACCGGCTACACTGTGCCGCCGTATTATGATGCCCTTATCGGAAAGCTGATCGTGTGGGCCGCGGGAAGAGATCTCGCGCTAAAGCGGATGGACCGGGCACTGACCGAATTGGATCTCCAGGGAGTGGAGACAAATATCGAAGAGCAGCAAAAAATTATCCGGAGTAAGATTTTCCGGTCGGGAAATTTCGGTACTGATATGCTGTCCCATGTATTAAAAGAGGGGACCTAATGAAGAGATCCTATAATCTTGAAGGAAGATTCAAGCGGCTTTTCAGGAAAAAGCCCCGGGCGGTAAAACATGTCTCGGGTCTTGATGAGCGGACGTTCGTCGAGAAAAAGCATTCATGTCCGCAGTGTTTTGTGCATATAGAGGATGAGGAGCTGTCGACAAACCTGTACGTTTGCCCCAGCTGTAATCATCACTTCAGGATAAGCGCGACAGAGCGGATTCCTATGATTGCCGATGACGATTTTTTTTACGAATTCGCCGGGAATCTTCAAACGACTAATCCGGTAGAATTTCCCGGGTACGAAGAAAAACTCGTTAAGACCCGGCAGAAGACCGGACTTGATGAAGCCGTTAAGGTCGGGCACTGCAGGATAAACGGCAGAGAAGCCGTAGTCGGCATTATGTCCTTCAGCTTCCTCGGCGCCAGTATGGGTTCGGTTGTGGGAGAACGGATCACCCGGGCAATTATGAACGGTGCTGAAGAAGGTCTCCCGGTGGTTCTTTTTACCGCTTCAGGCGGAGCAAGGATGCATGAAACCATCTTTTCTCTGATGCAGATGGCTAAAACCTCAAACGCCGCCGCTCTATTAGAAAAGAAGGGGATGCCGTTATTCAATGTGCTTACCGACCCGACCACCGGCGGCGTAACCGCCTCCTTCGCTATGCTGGGGGATGTTACATTGGCGGAACCCGACGCGATCATCGGATTCGCGGGCGCCCGTGTAATTAGCGGAACGATAAAGCAGAAACTCCCCGTGGGATTCCAGCGCTCCGAATTTCAGCTTGAAAAAGGGTTTGTGGACGCGATTGTGGAACGGAGAAATTTGAAGCAGGTCCTCTCCTTTCTTATCGATACACATACCGGCCGATACCGGGGGCGAAAATGAAAGATAAAAAAATAGAACGGAAACTGAGGGAGCTCCGTGCATTAGCAGGCAGCAACCGCCCGGATATTCACGCGGAAATTGCGCACCTGGAAACAAAACTTACCGGTCATGATGACGGCATTGACGCGTGGCAGCGGGTGGAACTGGCCCGGCATCCGAAACGGCCCACCGCAATGGATTTTATTACCATGATCACGGAGGATTTTCTGGAACTCCACGGAGACCGGTATTTCGCTGATGATCCGGCAATGATCGGCGGTATCGGAATGCTTGATTCACAGCCCGTCACCTTTATCGGTCTGCAGAAAGGCCGGAATATGAAAGAAAACATCCGGCGAAACTACGGAATGGCCCATGCCGAAGGATACCGGAAAGCCCTCCGGCTTGCAAAACAGGCGGAAAAGTTTGGGCGTCCCGTAATAACACTGATTGACACACCCGGCGCGGCGTCCGGGATCGGTGCTGAAGAGCGGGGAATCGCCGAAGCGATTGCCAGGAATCTCAAGGAATTTTCGGTACTCGAAGTTCCTGTTCTCTGCTTTGTTTTGGGAGAAGGAATGTCCGGCGGTGCTCTGGGTATCGGAGTAGGAGACAGAGTTTTCATGCTGGAGAATTCAATTTATTCCGTTATTTCACCGGAAGGACTGGCGCTGATTTTGTTCAGGGATTCCTCGAAATCCCAATACGCCGCCGGAGTCATGAAGATGACAGCAAGGGATCTGCTCTCTTTCGGCATTATCGACGGTATAATAAAGGAAGGGGAAGGCGGTGCTCATGAAAACCCCGAATTGGTTGCTCATCGGATAAAAGAACAGATACAAATCTCCCTGGACGTACTGATGTACAAAAAACCGGCAGACCTTTTAAAAGAAAGGTCTGCGAGAATAATGAAGATGGGAAGTTACCTGGAAGAGCCGGTGAAGAAAAAAACGTTTATCCGGCGTCTCTTCGGGAAATAGCATTAAATTCCCTGATACGTAAACCAGTCCCCCACCAGTGCCGGTATATTGATCACCCCGGTCAGTTCAAGGACGCCCGGAACAGCGAATATCAGGAAAAATATTATTTTACCTGCGGTCAGGATCCGGTCCTTTTTCCCTCTGATCAAGGCGGTGAGTGAAGGAATTATACCGATTAAAATAGGAATGATTCCCCAGAGAAGTGTTGCCGCTGTTGGATTAAGCACCGCCCACTGCCGCATTGCTATCCCGGTCCGGGCAAACCAGCCGGTAAGCTGTTGAAACCTTCCGAAGGCGATCAATGCACCGATCGCAATAAGAAACAGCCCGCTAATAATCCGGATCGTTTTCATATGAGAAGAAAATTGACGGATTTTTTTGAGCATGGGGGTAAAGAAAATGGCAACTAATAAAAAAGGGATGCCCAGCCCCACAGAGTAGGCAGATAGATACAGCACCCCCTCAAAAACCTTTCCGGAACTCCCGGCTAAAAACAAAATGCCCGCAAGAATGGGACCCACACAGGGGCTCCACCCGGCACCGAAGGCCATCCCCATTAGAAGAGAACCGGGATATCCTTTTGGAGAGCCTTTAAAGTGCATCTTTTTTTCGTAGTTTAAGAACTTCCAGAAGTTGAATATTACGTTGAGCCCCAGAAGAATCACTACAATCCCGGCCACAATGTTTATTATCCGGGAAGCGCTCCCGAAGAGCAGCCCCGACCCGGAAAACAGTACCCCTAAGAGCACAAACACCACAGAAAATCCGCCTACAAAAAAAAGGGTTTTGAAAATAAGGGACCTTTTCGTTATTCCCTCCGCGGTTTGAACATCGTTGACTGTCATCCCGCCGATGAATGTAATATAGGACGGGATGAGCGGAAGAATACACGGGGAGAGAAATGAAAGGATTCCGGCGGCGAATGAGAGAAAAAGGTTGGGAGCCTGCATCTACACCTCCTACATTTTAACTGAAAGCAGATTTTGAAAGAGGGTAACCAATGTCTCGCTGTCCCACTCTCTGGCGCCGGAAACTCCTCCCAGGGCTTTGCCGCTTCGGTCGATGATATAAGTCGTTGGAATACCCCGGACGCCGTATTCACCCGCTACACTGCCGGACCGGTCTAACAGCACCGGATACGGAATATCATGTTTTTTTATAAACTCCTTCGCGGTAGCTGCATTTTCCTGAACATTCACTCCGACAATGGTAAGACCGTCGGCTTCGAGCTGCTTGTACAGTTTAACCATGGAGGGTTTTTCGACATTACACGGTCCGCACCAGCTTGCCCAGAAGTTGAGCAGTACAACATGTCCGCGGAATGATTCCAACGTCCGTTCATCTCCCCCGGGAGTTTCCAGCGTAAAATCCGGCGAGTCCAGGGGTTCTTCAAAAACAGCAAAACCGGCAGAAGTCAAAGCCTCCCGCAAAGTGGTCAGAGATTCACCGGATATCTCCGATTCGTGGATCTCCGGCTCTGCCGCCTGGGTGTCTTCGGCTTCACCGTTTCCTGAGCATCCGGCGATGAAAACAATGTTGAAAATGAGAAATGTACCAATCAATATTATCTTATTCATATATTGCACTCCTTGTATGTATAATTTATCTTATATTTAACATGTAATCAACAATTTTCCCAATATTTCCCTCCGGCATCAGGTCTGAAAGGAGAAGTACCGCAATGTTGTATAGACCATGGGCCGCTGCAAGAAAGTGGAGATTTCTCCGGTACACAAATAGAGCGCCGAAGTATAAGCCGATGCTGAAGGAAACGAGGAAGCCGGCCCACCCCTGGTAAAAATGGCCTATGCTGAATAATAATCCGCTTAATATTACGGCGCCCCATACCGGTAGTTTAATCTGTTCAAAACGATGGATCAAATAACTCCGGAAGAACAACTCTTCCCGGTATCCGGTAACAAAAGAAGACAGTACCATAAGCGGAATCACTCCGTAATTTGTGAATTCCCATCGAAAACCGCCTGAAATCTGTTCCTGGGATTCCGCGGGGAGAATTAGAAGAATGAGTGAGAGTATGGAAAGGATGATAAAAATTCCCACAGCGCCCGGTATTCCCATAAGAGCGTCTTTAAGCCGAAACTTTTTTATTCCCATAGCCTCCCAATCGGTGTTTTTTCGAATTGATAGAATATAGAGAAGCAGGAATATTTGAGGCAGGGATATTATCAGATACTGCAGATGGTATTCCCACCTGTTAAACAGTTCGGGATTGAAACTGGCCGTCTGCGCGATAATTCCCGGCAGAAAAAACACCGAAAAGGTTAGGATTATCTCTTTACATATGATTGATCTGTTGGCTATACTTGCATTATTAGAAAAAGGTTGTTGGTTTTTTTCCATATGGACTATAAAATAGCATAAAACGGCACCGGAATCGAGTATTAGAATCCGTATGGGTAGGTAAAGGCGGTACATGGGACTAGTTTTTTTAATTATCGGCTTAATTCTGATCACAGCCCTGGTCATCTTTATCCAGCGGAGCGGAGGTTTCGGCTTCCCCTGGGTTCAGTTTTATGTAAAGGGTAAGGAATCGGGATTCAAATTCCGTGAACTGAACCTGCTTCGGCGGGTAGCCGTGGAAAACAGGCTGAAGAATCCTACCGCCCTTTTCTGGTCGGAAAAGCAGCTGGACCGGTGTATTAGGGGGACGATAATCCGGTTCAGATCAAAAGACAAAGAATCGGATGAATCTTCCATCCTGTTTTTAAATAAACTGTTCGATTTCAGGAAACGGGTGGAGTTCAATCTTCCCAAATACCGGCTCGGGCTTAGATCCACCAGAAACATCGATACAAGTCAGAGACTCAAGATCACCTTTCCCGGAGCCGGCGTCTATCAGGCAAAAGTCGTTGAGAACATGCGGAAATACCTGGCAATTTCTTACCCCCAGGGGAATCCTCTGCCTCCGGGATTTTCATGGAAAGGCGAGCGGATTAATATCTATTTCTGGCGTCAGGAGGACGCGGGGTATTACTTTGAATCGAAAGTCATCGGTGATTATCTCGATAAAAAGTATCCCATTCTCCATATCTCCCATTCAGACAACTTAGTCAGGACTCAGAAGCGGAATTCCATCCGGGCCGATCTGAATAAGCCGGGAAAGGTTTTTCCCTTAAGGACTATAGAAGGCGCCGATGAAGAAGAGGAACGGTTCGGCGGATACCGGGGGAAGATGATAGATATCTCCGAAGACGGCGCCGCGATTCTTGTCGGAGGCAGGGCCAAGACAGGACTGCCGGTGAAACTACAGACCGAGTTTTTGGGAAATACAATCGTTATGTGCGGAATTATAAAGGGGGTGAACTACAACCGTAACAAACACGTGTCCACCCTTCATATTCAGGCGGTACCCCCCAGTCCAATAATGAAGAATAATATTCTGACTTATGTGTACGGAATTTTTAAAGAAGCTGAATCAGCCCGGGGTCAGATTCATCCGAATAGATCCAGGTAGATAGAATACGGTTTCCGGGAATAACTTTTAAAAAAAAATCATCCTGATTTGAATCAGATAACAAAAAGAATTAGTATTTATTTCCAGAGGGTACTGTAATAAATAATAAACGGAGCTGACAAAGGCAGTACCTGTTGAGGGAGGACATAAATTATGAAACGGTTTTTAATCCCGTTCCTGCTTATCCTGATTGCTGTTTTTCACATAGCTGCCCAGGAAGGAAACGGACAGGATCCGGGGGATTCCATCGTAACGACATTTTTAAATAATTTTGAACGGGCAAGTCTGGAAGTCAAAATAAAAATATTAAAAGATTCAGAGACCAGAGGTCCGGAGCAGATGGGGCCATTATATGTGGAAGCCCTGCAGTATGTTGTAAGCAGCGCGGACAGGCTCAAAACGGATTCTCTTATGCGAGAGCTTGCTTCCGTATCGGCAGAGCTTGCCGGGAAATCGGGTTCAAAACAGGCCGCAAACCCGCTTTGGGATTTATTCAAGGTCAACGAGGAAACTCTCGTCCGAATGACAATCCTCCGGGCCTTAGGAGACATCGCGGAACCGGGTGAACAGACGGTGGTCCGTCTTAACGACTGGGTATCAAAACAAAACGCCGCGTTCAGGGCCGGTGCCGACCCGGATTTTCAGGTGTTGGAAGTAGCAGTTGAGTCACTTGGAAAGATCGGAGATGCTTCTTCCTTCGTTCCCCTGTTGAACGCCAGACTTAACCAGTATTCCGCGAGGATAAGCGAAACCGCGATGACTTCCATCCGTAATTTGGAAGGGAATGTACCCGCCTTACTTCTGGACGCGTATCAGAAGAGCACGCTGGACCGAAAAACCCAGATCCTCAATCTGTTTCTCGGCTCCGATGAATTAACCGGCCAGGAGAAAGCCCAGCTGGCAGGTGTCGCGCTTCGTGAAGCGGTCTCCATGGCCGCGTCCGCTGTCAGCGACAGCAAAGCAATCCGGACCCTGCGGTTCACCGCCGTCAAACCGGTGACTGAATATAAATACTCGGAAGCAACAGATGCCGTCATCAGGCACTTTAATCTTTGCGTTACCGAATACGACCGGGGTATCATAACAAAAACCAATATGCTTGAAGCTATCGCGGCATTAGGAGCAATGGGTAATGAGAAAGCCGCCGCGGCACTGGCATCTTACATGGACATAATCAACGTGTATACAGAGAACGACCGGCAGTACGACACGCAAATCGTGCTTGCAGTAGTCCGGAACCTTAACAGTCTGGGGCATAAGGTCGCCTACAGCTCCCTTCTGTATGCCACTTATCTTGATTACTCTGCCACCATAAAAGCAGAAGTTGAAAAAGCAGTGGCTTCCCTGGAGAACTGATTCCATACGTGCATGACCAGAATTGCGGGTGAGATCACGATCTACTTGGCGGCCGCCGTATCCTCGGCGGCCGGATTTTTTTTCGGTGCCCTTTCCTTTGTTCCCGCCTTCGCTGCCGGGATGATTATCGCCGGTTTCGGGGTAACCGTGACAATCCGGAACAGCATAAACAGCAGGATAGTCTGCGCCGCTCTTCTCTGCACCTCCATCCTGCTTCCGGCGTCTGTATTTCTCCGGGAACGGACAATGATTTCTGAATCGGGTTTAAAACCGCCTGCTGAGATAGGTCAAATATCCGCGTTTTCCGGAGAACTTGTCTCGGATTCAAGAAAGATCCGGGACGGAAAGACCATGTATATCCTTCGGTTCCATGAGATCCGGAGCGTCAGCGGGATCCGGTACAAAAGCGGATTTACGGGAACCGCACTGGTTTTCGGATGGGGACTGCCGTGTCTTTATCGGGGGAGCATAATTACTGCTGCGGCACCACTCTCGCCGGGTACGTCAAAGGAGGATCCCTTTACCGCCTCTGTGTCGGATTCGGATGTCTTCTTTTCCGGATATACAAACAGAATTACCGAAATGCGGGGAATCCTGCGGGAAAAGTTCCTGTCGGCCGGTGAAGTCTTCAAGGGCCGAACCGGAGCTTTTCTTACGGCACTCCTTACAGGAGACCGGCAGCGATTGAATCCGGAAGATGCCGCGGTTTTTAGAAAAGCCGGCTGTGCCCATATTCTGGCCCTTTCGGGTATGCACCTGGGGATCCTCTGCGCGCTATTTACCCTTGTTTTAAATCCGGTGACCGGCGGGCGGTCATTCTGGCTTGTTGCTCCCGCGGTTCTTCTCTATATTTTTGTTACCGGACCTTTGCCGTCTCTAAACAGGGCGGCGCTGATGTTTCTCCTTGGGGGTCTGGGAAAACTATTCGGGAGACGGGTGGATTTGAGAATACTTCTGCTGCTGTCATTTGTGATACTCCTCTTTGCAGATCCTGTGTCGGCCCGGACCCTATCGTTTCAGCTTTCTTTTCTCGCGTTAGCCGGCATCATTTTTCTTTCTCCCCCCATAGTATCGATGCTTGAACCCAGGCTAGGAAGATGGCTCGCGCTGCCGTTATCGGCATCTCTTGCCGCGCAGACCGCGACAGCGCCGCTGCTCCTGGCTCTGTTCGGAACTATCCGGCCCGCAGGCATTATCGCTGCCCTGGTACTGACTCCCCTGGTTACGGTTTTCCTATGGGGCGGAATCATCAGTATTGTATGCACAGCCGTGTTTCCGGTACTGACGGAAGCGGCGTCCTCGCTTCTCACGGTAATCTGCGGTACCGTCGTCAAAGCGGCTGATTCATTCTCCCGGTTTCCGGGTATTTCACCGGATCACCTCTTCGGCAAGGTTTTTGCCGCGGTGATATGTATAGCAGCGGCGGTTTTTCTTCTGATACGAAATGGAACGTTCCGGTTACCCGTTATAGGAGGCCGAAGAAAGTGAACTACGGATCGGTACGGGAAATTAAAGAGCTCCTGGAAAAATATAATATTGGTTTAAAAAAAAGATGGGGACAGAACTATCTGCTCAGCCATGACCTTCGTCACAGGATTACCGCTTGGGCGGGCATTACCGGAGATTCCTTGGTATGGGAGATCGGACCCGGCATCGGCTCTCTCACCGGTCTTTTAGCCCAAGAGGCGGGAAAACTTATCCTCTTCGAAATTGACTGGGGGATCATCCGGGTGCTTGAAGATTTATTCGGGGACAATGATAACATCGTGATACGCGGAGGCGATTTCCTGGATACCTTCCGGAACGTCCGGAATGAATTCGGGGAACCGGACCGGATCGTGGGAAATCTCCCGTACCGTTCCGCCGGCACCATGATAGCGGCGCTGATTGAAAACGGTGTCGCTCCGAGGCGGATGGTTTTTATGGTCCAGAAAGAGCTCGCCGACCGCATGACTGCCGTGCCCGGCACGAAGGCGTTTTCGGCGTTTACGGTTCTCTGCCGGAGCGGCTGGAGAACCGAAGTGGCCGGGGAGGTGAAACCCGGCTCGTTCTATCCAGCTCCGGAGGTTTCCTCGGTGGTGGTGATAATGGAACCTGACGGGAGCGGTGTAAAACCGCTTAATTTTACATTGTATAAGGAAATTGTGCGGCAGGCATTTGTTTCGCGCCGGAAAAAGATCAGCAATAACTTGAAAAAGATGCCCGTTCTAACCGGAATCCCGGATAAGGAGATTAGAGGATCATTTGCTGACGCCGGAATTTCACCAGAAGCCAGGGCGGAGGAACTCCGCCCTGAAGAGTTTGCGCGCCTATCTGACGCTCTCCATCTGAAATTACAGGATATCCAGAGCGGATAGGATTTTTTTGAACTCCTTCTTTTTATCCTTGTCCAGGGGGCACATGGGGAGGCGGTAGTATTCCTGAATCATTTTTTTGGAGGCTAAGGCAAATTTAATCGGTATCGGATTTGTGTCCAGTTTTAAGAGCGCCTTGAAAAGGGGCATATGCCGGTAGTGTTCCTTCCGGGCACCTGCAATATTTCCCCTGAGAGCGTCGGCAATCATTCCGGAAATCCGGTCCGGTATAATATTGCTGGCCACTGAAACCACTCCTGAACCGCCTAAGGCCGTTATAGGAAACGCCAAATTGTCGTCTCCGGAGAGCACGGTGAATCCTTCCGGTTTACGGTCGATGGTTTCCATAATCTGCTGAAAATCTCCGCTTGCTTCCTTTACCGCGCCGATGTTCGGGTGCGCCGCCAGCTTCATCATGGTATCAATTTCGATATTCCGCCCGGTCCTGCCGGGGATGTTGTAAATCATCTGCGGCAGGTCAACCGAATCGGCGATGGCGGTAAAATGACGGTAAAGCCCTTCCTGGTTCGGTTTATTGTAATACGGGGTCACCTGGAGAGATGCAGACGCACCCAGATCTTTCGCCCGTTTTGTCATGTTTACCGCTTCGGCGGTGGAGTTGGAACCGGTTCCCGCGATAACCGGAACTCTTCCCCCCGCCTGGTCAATGACCATCTTGATCACTTCCAGATTTTCTTCATGGGTCACCGTGGGGCTTTCGCCGGTGGTGCCCATAGGGAGCAGCCCGGTGATCCCTCCGGATATTTGGAATTCCACAAGTTCTTTCAGAGCCTTCTCATCAATTGAGCCGTCCTTATTAAAGGGAGTAACCAACGCTGTATACACACCTTCAAACTTCATACTAAAAGCCTCCTCGTATTAAATCGGTAATGAAATCTTCAATTTGTAAAAATCCCTTCCGGTCTTTTAGCCATTCGGCGGCTTTAACTGCGCCGAGGGCAAATCCTCGCCGGGAACGGGCGGTGTGGCGCAGTTCCACCGTATCAGCCTCGGAATCGAGGAACACCGAATGGGTGCCTGGGACGGAACCGCCCCGGCTGGATGATACATGAAGCTCACCGGGCTCAATCTGCCGGTGCAGAGCCTCGGTAACAATGGTATGTTTGCTTCCGCAGGAATCGAGTATCCGTTTCGCGATCGTTAGGGCTGTGCCGGAAGGAGAATCTTTTTTTCCGGTATGATGTGTTTCGTGGACAAATATGTCGTACTCATCAATTGACCCGGCTATCTCCGCGGCTTTTTGAGTCAGAGCTAATAGAATATGAGCACCGATCGAAAAGTTTGATCCCCACAGGAGGGTACCCCCTGAATTCTCCACCGTCGATTTTACCTGTTCCCGGTCCTGTTCCCAGCCTGTTGTCCCGATCACGGCTGGGGTCCCGGCCCGGGAATACGCCTTTACATGGGGCAGGACTGCCGGTGCCAGAGAAAACTCGATCACCATATCGCACTCTGCCAGAAGATTGTCGGTAATCTCTCCGTGATCACCCTTATCCGGATCGGCGTCGATCCGGGTACTGACCGTGTGTCCCCGGTCGATGAGAATCCCTTCTATTTCTCGTCCCATCCGGCCGTAGCCGACAAGCATTACCCGCATTTTGCCTCCTACTCAGCTTGGGAGAGGGTCACCGCGGAGGTCACAACGATATCATCCACGGAACATCCCCGGGAAAGGTCGCTTACCGGTTTCGCGAAACCCTGGAGAAAAGGTCCGTACGCGTCGGCGCCTGCGAGCCGTTCGACCAGCTTGTATCCGATATTTCCCGCGCCCAGGTCGGGAAATATAAGCACATTCGCCTTACCGGCTACGTCGGAACCGGGAGCTTTCTTTTCCCCCACCGATGGAATCAGGGCGGCGTCTGCCTGCATCTCGCCGTCCACAGTCAGATCGGGCTGTTTATTCTTTATAATTTCCAGGGCCTGGGTTACTTTCTCTACAGCTGTATGGCTTGCTGAACCTTTTGTGGAGAACGAAAGCATTGCCACAACCGGTTCGGTTTTCAGAAACGTCCGGCACGACTTTGCGGCGGCTATTGCTATTTCAGCGAGCTGTTCCGCGTCGGGGTCGGGAATTGTGGCACAGTCCGAAAAAATCATGAGACCGTCCTTTCCCCACTGTTTGTCATCCAGTCTCATGACAAAACATGAGGAAGCGTATTTTGTACCCGGAGCGGTTTTTATAATGGTAAACGCCGCCCGGAGGACATTGCTTGTGGCGTTTTCCGCACCGGCTACCATGGCGTCGCATACATCTTTCCGCACCATCATGGCGCCCCACTTCAGCGGATCAGTAATTTCTTTCCGGGCCGTCTCCTTATCCATCCCCTTGTGCTTCCTGAGTTCATAATACTCATCGGTAAAACTCTCCAGGTGTTCAGATTCTTCCGGATTGATGATTTTTACTCCGGTTAAATCCGCGCCTGCTTTGGACGCGGTGGATTCAATCTCATTTTTTTTGCCGATTAACGAAACCTCCGGGGAAATCCCCTCATCAAGGATAATCCGCGCCGCATTTAGTGTCCGGGGTTCGGTACCCTCGGGAAGAACCAGTTTTTTCTGTAATTTCTTGGCATTTTCTTTCATCGATTCTGCAAAACCCATTATTATCACTCCTATACTATTCTATTTTGATTATACTTATAGTATATCAATTTAACTATATCTTTGTATAATTGTTTTTACCTTTCCGGACGATATCCTTTATTATCAGGAGGAGTGTACCGGAAATGTTCCGGAAAATGAATTTCGGGGTGAAAATTATCATCCTAATGAGCGCCGCTTTAGTTTTAACCCTGGGGATAATGTTTATCTTTATGCATAACCGGGTACGCCGGGACGCACTGGATTCCATCGTGACCCAGGCGGAATCCGTTGCCGTGGTTTCAGATAACATCAGGAATTCCGTTTCAGATTTGTGAGAATCCGATGTTATAGCCCGGGAGGAGCTGATAGCGGAAGCGGAAGCCGGGGTGGCCGGCATTACATCCCGGGAAGAACGGCTTCGGACGGTACAGTCCCTTCGGGTGTATGATGCCATTCCCATTGTCAGAAGCTGGAAATCAATAGAGAATGACGCGTCAAAGCTGGGTTTTTCTTTTAAGGTGCTGTCTCCTTCCCCCCGAAATCCGCGGAATCTGGCTCAGGGTGATGAATTATCCATGCTGCTGGACATGGAAGAACGTGGGCTTCTATACCACTGGGTGATCGATGATGAACTCAATGCTGTCCGGTACATCAGATTGATAAAGGTTGATGAAATTGATGAAGGATGTCTCCTCTGCCACGGTGAAGGTGATACCGACTTTCTCGGCTTCCCCATGGAAGGTATGGAAGCCGGAGATCTCAGGGGCGGCTTTCAGTTCACCTTTCCCCTGGATGAAATGCAGGGAAAGGTGAATACGGTAATCCTTCAAGTCGTATTATTGGTGTGCGCGATTCTTATCCTTTTTATTCCGCTGACCCTGTACCTGATCCGGCATCTCGCCATCCTGCCGGTAACGGTGGAGAAAAACGGCAACCGGGACGATATCGGGAAACTTCAGGAATCCATGGCCGGGATGGTCCGCCAGCTAAAGACGATTACCGGGGCTGTTCGGACGGCCACCCGGCAGGTGTCTGTCGGTTCCCGGGAAATATCCCTGAGTTCGGAACAGCTTGAGGAGCTTGTGTCGTTTTTTACTATTGAAACGGAGGAGACTATTCCATCCCTGCCTTCCCCCGACGGAGGGGGTCCGAGCTAGATGTCCGCGCCGGGGTACCGCGCTTTAATCCATCCGGGTAATATCCCGAACCGCTTCATAAGTCTGAGGGCGTTGCCCCCCAGGATATCCGCGATTTTATCTTCAGGAAGATCTAAATGCAGTACCGCCCCGATACCGACGGAAGGCGGATTACCGAAAGCGTCACTCCCGAGCATGATCTTCCGGGTAGGAGCTTCCGACACGATCCGGTCGAGCCAGCCTAGGCTGCCGTAATGCCACATGCTGGTGTACACGTTTTCACGGGAGCGGAGCAGATCCGGGGGTGCGACATGGGCCCCGATAAAAACGGTATCCGGAAAGGAAGATGATATCCGGTCAAATTCTGCCGGTGTCCAGAAGTGGTTTATCACCATCATTCCGTTCGCTTCGGCAAAGGCGTATACTTTCATGAGAACCTCCGAATCTCCAGGCGCGTCATGCTGATACCGGTTCAGGAGCTTTATGCCCCGAACGCCGTTTTTGAACATCCGCCTTAGTTCCGTGAATATCCGGTCCGGGTTGTCGTGGGGATTGATGTGGCAGAATGGAACGACCTTTTCCGGGAACGCATCCCGCCACTTGAGCAGGTCGGTATTGCCGGGAATATAGTCGTTGCCGAAAAACATTCCGCCGCCGCTTAACGCCCAGATCATATCGATTCCGTGGGTTTCCATATACTCAGGAATTACTTTGAGTGATTCTTTAAAGCTGTTGTATATTCCCCGGCGTCTCCAGTCCTTCAGATGGATATGAGCGTCAACAACAGGTATGTCGGGAATTCCTTTTCCCGAACGCCAGTTTTCCAGAAGCTTGTTCATACCGTGTTCTCCATGAGCTGCCTGATGTTTCCGCTGTAAATTTTTCTTTTTTCCGTTGCCGAAAGACCGGGTTCATACTGAACGTTGTAGAGCAGGATTCCGGGCTCCACGTAGGGAGCGCCGGTAGCGAAAAGAACTTTTCCGGCCCCCGCGTGTTTGACCGCCTCCCGCCAGAAGGTTAGAATCCCGGATATATCCAGGAAGGTGTTCTCCCTTTTTAGAATCAAATGGAAAAGTTCCGGGGGAATTCCTAATCCTCCCATAACATTCGAGAATATAAACGGCAGATCCTTGAACATCTCGGTCATTTCATATAACCCGGCAATATCATTTGGAGAAGGGGCCCCGAAAACTGAATCGGTTCCGAAACAGCAGAACGCCGGTATCCGGTGCTTTTCCAGTAGCGTCAGAGCGGACTCCCAGATTTCCGTGACCGGCCGGATGAAGCCGAACGGCAGCTGTACTGCCGCGGCACCGTCCGCGACGGCCTCTGATGCCGTTCCGTCTTCCGCCCCGGGGTAATCAGGATTGATTACGTAAACCGGATGGATCCGTTCATATCCGGAAACTGCCGTCATAAGATCCCGGTTCCCCTTTTCCCGCGGATGCTTCGTCCGGGCCGCCCCTGATACCGCCAGACAGTGGGCTACTCCGTACCTATCCATCAGCCCGATCACCTCCTCTATTGTATTGAGGGTGCAGGGACAGTCGGGGTGAATAAATTTTCCGATGACCACCGATGAATCGAAGATTTCAAATTCCTGAATCGGCGGGATTGTGTTCATGTTCATTGCTCAATTCTATTTCATCCTGGTCACAAGCGCAAAGAGCGTCGCAACAAAGGACAAACAAGGAACAAACAATTCCATAGAGAACCTCCATCGGTCCTGGTAGACTGCGTTACATGGCAAGAGTATTTGGAACAGCTGAATTGGAAAACTTAAAAAAAGTTCTCAATTCCGGAATGATCGGATGGAATGAAGACGGAATGGTCACGGCATTTGAAAAGGCCTTCGCGGTCAGAACCGGAAGCGCCTACGCTGTGGGAAGAAACTCAGCCATGACCGCTCTTTCTCAGGCCGTGAGTATTTCAGGCGCGGGAACCGGCACGGAAGTACTCGTGGATCCCATCGTGCATTTCGGCGGATTGGCAGCCCTTTCGTTCAATTCGGTTCCCCGGTTTGTGGATGTGGATCCGGAAACCTATCTGATGGATCCTGATTCCGTTGAAGCCAACATAACGGAGAATACCCGCGCGTTAATCGTGACAAATCTATGGGGACTGAGCGCTTCCCTTGACCGCATTCAAGAGATATGCCGGAAGAACAATATATTTATGATCGAAGACTGTGCCCATTCCCTTGGAAGCTGGTGGAAGGGAAAACATTCCGGAACTTTCGGTGATCTGGGCATTTTCAGCTTTCAGCAGACAAAACAGCTTACTACCGGTGACGGAGGCATGATGATCACGGACCGGGAAGATCTGCATCATAAACTCTACAACGAATGGGCATTCGGCGGAGAATCCCCGGCGTTTATGACCCTGAATTTCAGAATGAACGAACTTACCGCTGCTGTGGGTTTAGGGCAGCTGGACCGGGTAGACGCCTACCTGAAGGATTATAAGGAGAACCTGAATATTCTGAACGAAGCCGTAGCGGACTGTACATGGCTTTCAAACCGGAGAGTACCGGCGGAAGCTGAACAGGCCGGGTATGTCTGGTGCTGTAAATGGATTGGGGACAAGGAGGGCCTGGATTTTGCGGATTTTAAGCGGAACTGTGAGGAGGAAGGTCTTTCCCTGCGCTTCGGGTTCACGCAGCAGCCGGCATATCACTACGATATATTCAAGGTTTCCACCGCGTACCATCAGGATCGGTGTCCGGTCCGCTGCCCTTTTTATAAAAGTGATTACCATTACAGTCCGGAGCTCTGTCCGAACGCGGAAGATCTTATCTGGAGGATGATTGATACCCCGGTAATGGAGATTCCCCGCGAGGAAATTGAAAAGAAGGCGGAAACGCTGCGGAGAGTCATTCGGAAAACCGGCAGATAGAGATCCCCCGGCGGTATATTTTACCGCGGCCTACTTGTCGAAAGGCTAGGAATTTGGCAGATTGTAGGGGTGAACAAAAATAATCAAAAAAATAATAAAATTACCGGCAGACTGACGGTCAACGCCCGGGGTTTCGGATTTGTGGAAGTCCCCGACGGGAACGATCTTTTTATTCCCTTCGATTTTCTGGATACCGGAATGAACGGCGACCTAGTGGAAGCCGAGGTGGTGAGGAAAGTAAAAGGAAAGAATCCGGTAGGCCGGATCACCGGCATAAAAAAGCGGTACAGGACCCAAATTGTCGGAATCTATAAACGGAGCGGTAAAGGCGGAACGGTTACCCCTGAAAATGAACGGCTGCGGCGGGAGATAACTATTCCCGCGGGTAAATTCCGGGGTAAGGACGGCACCGCGCCTTCCGACGGAGAAGCGGTCCTTGTGGAGCTTGAGAACTGGGATGATCCGAAGGAAAATCCCCGCGGCCGGATTCTCGAGGTTATCGGTTCTCCTGAGAAGCCTGAGACCGACGTCAGGCTGATAACCCGCCGGAACGGAATAAAAACGGAGTTTCCACCGGAAGTGCTTAAACAGGCGGCTGAAATAAAAAAACCCCGGATAAAGGATGAACTCAAACGGAGGGAAGACCTTCGGAAATGGGACTGCATCACTATAGATCCCGAGAAAGCGAAAGATTTTGATGACGCGGTATCCCTGGAGCAGCTCAAAAACGGGTTATTCCGGCTGGGGGTACATATTGCTGATGTCAGCTTCTATGTCCCCGAAGGCACCCCCCTGGATCAGAGCGGGTATGAGCGGGGTACGTCTGTATACCTGGTCAAGGATGTCATCCCCATGCTGCCGGAAAATCTGTCAAACAATATCTGCAGTCTCCGCCCCGGTGAGGACCGGCTCGCTTTTTCGGTAATAATGGACCTGGATTCTCTGGGTATCGTGCGGAAGTACAGGATTACCGAATCGGTTATCCGGAGCAAACACCGCTATACTTATGAAGAGGTGGAAAAAGTTTTAAACGGCGGAAAGGATAAGAGGGCGAAAATCCTGCACAGCATGATGATGCTGAGTACGATTCTCCGGCGGCGCCGGGAAGAGGACGGAAGTATCGATTTTGATATATCCGAACCGGTGATATCCCTGGATCAGCACGGCATACCCTTTGAAGTACGGCCGAAGGAGCGGCTGAACGCCCACCGCCTTATTGAAGAATTTATGCTGACCGCGAATGTCACCGTTGCCCGTCACATCCTCGAGAAAAAGGGGAATTATCCGTTTATTTACCGGGTACATAAGCAGCCTGAAAAGGAGGATATGCAGTCTTTTCTTGAACTTTTGGAACGTCTCGGGATAGCATACCGGATCACCGGGCAGCTTGAACCCGAGGATTACCGGAAGCTACTGGACATCATCGAGAACCTGGAGTTCCGGGATTTTGTGGAAAAGGTTGCCCTCAGGTCCATGACAAAAGCGGTCTATTCCACCGAAAACAAGGGGCATTTCGGGTTGGCATTTGACGGATATACCCATTTTACCTCGCCAATCCGGAGATACGCCGATCTGGCGGTGCACCGTTTGTTGAAAAAGTACGCGGCCCATGGAAACCCCGGAAAACCGGAAAAAATAAAACAAAACCTCCAGGACATCTGTGCCTCCTGCAACGAGGCTGAACTGCGGTCGGTAGAAGCGGAACGGGAGTTTACCCGGCTTAAATCCCTCGAGTTCTTGACCGGAAAAACCGGGGAAGAGTTTGACGGCATTATATCCGGTGTTACCGAATTCGGGCTGTTTGTGGAACTTACCCATTTTCTGATTGAAGGACTGATCCATGTCTCCGAATTAGGGGATGATTTTTACGAATATGACCGGGAAAATTATCAGCTTTTGGGAAAAGAAACCGGAAAGACATATCGGCTGGGTGACCGGGTCCGGGTCCGCATCAAAACCATTAACTTGAAGGAACGGAAGGCCGATTTCGACCTGATCTAGAAACCATAACGGTTTGCCCCCCCGACTCCCATGACCTGACCGCGGCGGCTCCGGGCAGTGAGAAATCCATGGACCGGCTAAAGGTGAGGGGAAAGCTGCCGTCCGCGGTTAACCCGTCGATTACCGAATCCATCATCGCTTCAGTCTCGCTTCTGCCGTCGTCCCGGTCCGCAAAAGGAACGGTTTCCCTCCGCCAGCCCGTTTCCCCGGAAAAGCGGTCCGAATAGTAGGTCAAAACGGTGGTTCCCCGGTTTTCCAGGATGGCGGTCCCCTCCGTTCCGACCAGTTTATAGGCAAAGGAGAAAGGATGCGCCGCGGTGAAGCCCGCTGTAAGGCGTATCAGGTTGTTTTTTTCGGTGCCGAACACGGCCGTCTGGAGATCAGGTACCTCCAGGTCAGGAACTGTTCTGCCGAAGATGCCCCGGCATTCCGCCCAGGTGATCCGGTCGTCCATGAGGGTAAGTATGGGACCCGCAAGATGGCTTGTATAGAGGATCGGAGGAAGACTCTCCGCGCGCCAGCTTTTCCGTGCCCCCGGGTGTACGGACCGGTCCCGGTAGGGAATGTATCCGTCCTCTGTTTGAAGCATCAGGTCTCTTAGATCGTGCAGATAACTTCCTTCAGCATAATATATCTCGCCCAATAGTCCCTGTTCTTTCATGCTGGTTAAACGCTCGAAATACCCCATCCAGAGGTAATTTTCCGCAAGCATGAACCGGGCGCTTCCTTTTTTCGCGGCTTCCGCGACGGCATCCGCTTCCTCCGGAGAATAAACAGCCGGTGTTTCGCAGAGTACATGGATACCCGCTTCAAGCGCTGCTTGGGCCTGGGAGGCATGGAGCGGCCCCGGCGTCGCGAGTATAATTAGATCCAGGCCTGACTGGAGAAACCTTCGGAATTCCGTGAAGGTCTGATAATTCCGGTAGGGCTCGAGTTCGGAAGAACGAGCCGCGCAGATCGAAATAATTTCGGCATTTTTGTTTTTTTCAATTGCCGGAACATATGCTGCTCCTCTTCCCGTTCCTGCAATTCCGCATCGTATCACAACAATATCATACCGTGTCCGGCCCGTCGGAATCTTTGGAAAGGGATGTTTTTTCTTTGTTTTTTCTTGTCCCTGAAAGCTTGGTTCGGCGGTAGGCTCCCGGGGGGAGGAGAAAATGTTTTTTAAAAACCTTTGTAAAATAATAGATATCGCCGTAGCCCGTACGTCTTGCAATTTCTTTCAGGGGAATTTCCGGATCCTCCAAAAGCTCAACGGCTGCTTTCATTCTTACGGATAACAGGTTTTCGCTGAATGTGGTACCGGTGTAATTGGAAAAAACATGGGATAAGTAGAAGGAGCTGACTCCGCATTGAGCTGCAGTCTCCTCAAGGGTCACTGTTTCGTGAAAGTGTTTTTTGATGTAATCCGTGCACCCCTCAACGATGCGGCGCATCGCGGCTGCTCCTGGTGTCGCATCCCTCTTGGGAGGATTTATGCCGGACAGGCGGATACACCTGATCAGGAATACGGTTAGAAGCGCGTCCGCCATATTTCTGGCACCCACCTGAAGTTCGCGGTTTTCTAAAGCGATGTCCGAAAGGATGTCCTTGAGTTCCCAGCGGTTGGAATCCTTCAGTGAATAGAGGTTTTCCGGTGTTATTCTGCCGAACTCTCCCGTTAGGGAGTTCGGCGAAAAATGAACGGCCCCTCCCTTCAGAAACTGTTTCTCCGTCAGGATGGTCCGGTGTTGTTCTTCCGGCCGGAAGAGGAGGATTGATCCCGGTTCAGCTTTAAACGGCCGGCCCTCTATCTTTACTGTTCCGGATCCCGAATCAACGTAGAATATTTCGGTATATGGATGTACCGGCCAGTCCTGGTCCATCGGGCCTTCCAGATTCACCGGCAGACTGAAATGCAGCCGCGGGGGTTCGGCTCCAAGACCCAGTTCGGAACGGCTGAGACGGATTATTTCTATATCAATCGGATCTTCCGTCCGCATTTCTGCCGGTTATTGCTACGGGAGGGTCCGGAAAATCCGGTCCCAAAAATTTCCCGTCACTCCGAACCGTTTATCAGGAGTTGAACCGTGGTGGATCATGTGATTTTTCCTGACCCGGAACATGTATCCTTTTTTTATTTTAATATGGTGCAGAGAATAATGGGTCATGTCGTAGATGATGTAGCCGAGGACAAACCCGCTTCCCACCGGAAACATCAGATACATGGCGGAAAATATCAATCCAAAAACAATATAGAAAACCAGAAAGAACAGCGCCCCCAGGGGGATACTCACCGCGGGAGGCATTACAAGCCGTGTTTTCTCCATCGGCTGAGCGTGATGCACGCCGTGAAACAGGAAAGAAATACGTTTTCCCCGTTCCGTCTTCGGGTGAAAATGAAAAATGAACCGGTGCAGCAGATACTCTATCAATGTCCAGAAGAAGAGGCCCCCTGCTCCGAGGGGAATAATCAGCAGCGGATGTACATCCGCCGGCCAGAACCGTCCTGAAAAATATCCGAACACGAACAGGATAGGGAGCCAGACGGCCAGAATAACTGCCGGATGAATATGGGAAAAAAATTCAAGAAAATCAGAATCAAAGAGTCTGATCGGTTCGTTTCGTTTTGCCTGTTCACTCATTGTGACCTCCACAGGAAGGGTATCACGGAGTTTCGCCCCCTGCAAGCCGGCAATCAAATGAACTTGACACCCCCTTGTCTTTATTCTAGTATTCTTAAAATCATCTAAGAAAAAAGGAGCTGCTGTATATGGCGCGTCAAGAAAAGGTTAGGGTAGGTATAGTAGGAACCGGCGGAATGTGCAATTCGGTGCATCTTCCTTCTCTCAAAGAGATGGAGGACGTGGAAGTTGTTGCCTTGTGTGATTTAGTGCGGGAGCGTCTTCAAAATACCGCGGAAAAGTTCGGGATTGATAAAACATACCAGAGCTATCATGAAATGTTCGCGGAGGAGAAGCTTGACGCGGTGTTCTGTTTGGTGGAACCTTCTAACCTGTACCATATAGTTCTTGCCAGTCTTGATGCAGGGTATCACACCTTTTCCGAAAAACCTCCCGGAATTACCCGTTTTCAGGCTGAAGGGATGCTGAGGAAATCCGAAGAAACCGGGAAGACGGTTATGGTCGGATTTAACCGCCGCTATATTCCGCTGGTACGGGAAATCAAGAGACGGTTTGACGAGGCGGTCCGGGTTACCCAGGTTGAAGGATGCTTTTATAAATTCGGAACCGGTTCTTTCGATAAAGGCGGCCTCCCCGCGTTTGAATCAGACACGATCCACGCGGTCGATCTGGTGCGGTGGATGGCGGGGGGTGTTCCCGTTGAGGCAAAGACCATGACCGCTTCTTACGATGAGCCCTTTCCGAACGCCTGGAATTCGGTAACCAAATTCGATAACGGCGCTATCGGAATCGTTAAAGCCAATTACCGGACCGGCGGCAGGGTACACCGTTTCGAGATTCATGGTCCCGGAATGAGTGCCTATATAAATCTCGGAATGGGCGGACCCCAATGCCAGGGGATACTTCTCAAACATGACGGAAGCCAGCAGTATAGTCTTTCCGCCGGCGCCGCGGGGGGAGAAAGTGATACCTATCTGGATGGAACCGCACTGGCCGGGAGCGACCAGTTTCACCGGTATTACGGCTTCTATTTCGAAGACCGTCATTTCATCGATTGCGTTAAAAACGGGACGAAGCCGGAGACTTCAATCGAAGACGCGGTAAAGTCTTTTAGATATGTTGATTTAATACTGCAGGGGATCTGATGAATCCGGCCCCCGTCCAGTCATTGTTATCCCGGCCGGTACACACCCCGGTTACGCTGGTTCCTTACGAAGAACCCGCGGAGCCTGCCGGTCCGGAATCAGGACGAAGATGGCTTAACGAGGTGCTTTCCTGCGGATACAGTTCTCTCGGCGGGGCGGACACAGGAGTTTTGAAAAGCGTTCTGACGGTTGATCTTGATCCGGATATGCTCCTGGAATCCCCGGAAGGTGCCGCGGTAATCTTCCCGGCAGAGATTTACCAGGCGGTTTTCGGAAAGAAAATTCCTGAACTCAATGAGAACACAGTCCCCGGAGACATTTCATCCAGAGATGAAATAACTCTCAAGGAGCTTGAAAACGCTTCTAAGGCGGTAAAAAAAACCGGTCAGAACGGTTCCGCGTTAGATATGATAATGGAAGAAAGGGGAGAGGACCATTACCGGGAATGGCATGGGTATCTTAGAGAATTACAGGAGGATCTTCTCGCGGAGTCGTCTAAGCCATGAGACTTTTCACGTTCTTTCTTTTTCTGATGCTGCTGCCCGTTCTTCCGGCTTCGGCAGCCGATCTTTTGGCAGCCGACAGCACTGCCGCGCTATACCGCTGCGGTTGTCCGGATCTTGATCGAGTGATCGCATTATGGACCCGGTGACTTCTGTATAAGGAATTCTCTAAGAAAACAGTTTACTTCCGGTAGATATATGTTACAATAATAGAGTTATGGAACTACAAAAGCGGGAAATACCCCTGCGATTCTTGGAAGCAATGCCTGAAGGCATTAAGCTTGTTAAACGGCACGGCCATCAATATCTGGTTGTCGAAGAGGTATCTGACCAATCCGGACATAGTTTAATTAATCACACCGTGAATATTCACGGTGAACCCTCACTCAAGATGGAAATCGAAATCGGCGGGAGCCGGGGCTTGATTTTCGTGGATGCCTATTGGGGGAGCCACGCGAAGCTGTTTAGTTTTCTTCCCCCCAGACAGGGGGAAGGCGAGATGGTGAGCGCCTATTCTCCGGAAACGGGTGAATCCCTGATGGCGGAATGGAGCTGCGGAGAACCGGGATGCGGAAGCAGCCGGGGTATCAGACTCCTTCTTCCCGGCGGAAAAAACTACATATATGTCTGTGCCAGACTGGGATGTCCCGGTCATGAAATGGCGGTGAATCAGCTCTCTCATGAAATCACGACCCAGATATCCAGGATCAATTATTTCGGCGCGGGGGATGATGAAATTTTTCAGGGGATTTAATGGATAATAATCAAAGAAAAAACCGGGTCGAAATTGATCCGTCTCAGTGCAAGGGCTGCAGGCTCTGCATAGAAATATGTCCAAAAAAATGTCTTGCCCTCTCTGCGGGTATCAATGCTCTCGGCTACCAGTATGCCGAATTCAGGGAAGAGCACTGTACCGCTTGCGGTCTTTGTTACTACGTGTGTCCGGAACCCGGAGCGGTAACTGTACATACGGGTGACAAGGGGGGGAATGAAAATGGCTAAAAAACTGATGAAAGGAAACGAAGCTGTCGTTTTCGGATCCCTTCTTGGCGGTGCAACCCATTTCTTCGGTTATCCCATTACTCCGGCGTCCGAGGTGGCTCATACAGCGGCGCTCCAGTTTACAAGATCCGGCCGCACTTTTCTGCAGGCCGAGTCCGAAGTTGCCTCAATCAACATGGTATACGGAGCTTCCGCGGCAGGATCCCGGGTAATGACCGCGTCTTCAGGTCCCGGGATAGCCCTGATGGCGGAGGGGATATCCTACTTAGCCGGCGCTGAACTGCCCGCCCTAATCGTTGACATCCAGCGGGCCGGTCCGGGACTTGGAAATATCTGGCCGGAACAGGGAGACTACAACATGGTGGTGAAGGGGGGCGGTCACGGCAATTACCGGAACATCGTTTTTGCTCCCAATTCATGTCAGGAAATGGCTGATTTTGCCTACCGGGCGTTTGAAATTGCCGACCACTACAGGATGACTGTTTTTATCCTGTCCGACGCCTATATCGGGCAGATGATGGAACAAGTGGATTTCCCCAGGGAGGTCAAAACAGACACCCGGAAAGACTGGGCTGTCTATGCGGACCAGGATTCCCGGAAAAACTGCATCACTTCTATCTATATGAACGCGCAGATACAGAGTCAGCACAATATAAATCTCCAGGAAAAATACAGCATCCTGGAACAGGAACTGACGGAATGGGAGGAGCTTTATACGGAAGACGCGGAAGTACTGGTTGTTGCGTACGGAATCACATCCCGGATTGTCCGTACGGCGGTAGAAGCTCTCCGGGAGGAGGGAATAGCCGCGGGATTGTTCCGGCCAAAGACCCTTTATCCTTTTCCGGTCATACCCCTGCGGAAAGTCGCGGCCCGTGTAAAGAAAGTTGTCTGCTGTGAGCTTTCCAACGGTCAGCTGGCGGATGATCTCGATGGTATGCTTAAAAACCACACCGTAATCCGTTACAACTGGTACGGCGGAATCGTGCCTCAGACTCAAGAGATTATTGACCGTCTCAAGGGAGACTTATAATGATAAAACTTGATAAACCCAAATCATTTTATAACGAGTTTACCCGGAAGGGGGCGGGGCAGAAAGTTACCCATTACTGTCCCGGCTGCGGCCACGGGAATGTGCACAAATTTATTGCGGAAGCCGTAGACGATTTCGGTATTCAGGACCGGACGGTTTTTTTATCCCCGGTGGGCTGCGCCGCCTTTGGGTACTACTACTTCGATACCGGAAATGTCGCGTGCGCCCACGGAAGAGCTCCGGCTGTTGGTACCGGAGTAATCCGCAGCCGGAAAGACGCCGTCGTCATCAGTTATCAGGGTGATGGTGATTTGGGCGGCATCGGCGCGGCAGAAATTATTCATGCCGCTAACCGGGGCGAGCACATGGCGGTCTTTTTTATCAATAACGCGATATACGGGATGACCGGCGGCCAGATGGCGCCGACAACCCTTTTGGGTCAGAAAACAGCAACCACTCCCTTCGGCAGGACTGAAGCACGGGAAGGCGGTCCGATCAAGGTTTGTGAAATGCTCAATGAAATCGAGGCTCCGGTTTACATCGAAAGGGTTTCCCTTGCTGACGGTCCGTCCCTGCTCAAGGCGCGGAAAGCTGTACGGAAGGCGCTTAAGAATCAGGTCGAACGAAAGGGCTTCAGCCTGGTGGAGATACTTTCACCCTGTCCGATAAACTGGAAAATGAGCCCGTCGGAAGCCCGGGAATGGATTAAAAGTACCATGGAGAAGGAGTTTCCCGTAAAAAAGTTCCGGGACAGAGAGCCGGAAGCGGATAAATCCGGGGAAGACGGTTTCCCGTGGGCCGGCGAATCGGAACTGCTGAATCTTTTGGGAATATCGGAAGATGAAACCATTAGAAGAGCTGAAAAAAAGATAGAAGATCAGTTCATCAAGGTTGCCGGTTTCGGCGGTCAAGGGGTGATGTCTGCCGGGATTCTACTTGCCAACTGCGCGATTCATGAAGGCATTAATGCGGCCTGGCTTCCTTCCTACGGACCGGAAATGCGGGGCGGCTCCGCTAACGCGTCGGTGGTGATTTCGGAACGGATGATCGGTTCTCCCGTTGTGGATAATCCAAGCGCGCTCCTCGCCATGAACGGTCCGTCTCTAGACCGATTTGAAGAGACCGTTCGGCCCGGGGGAATCATTATTGTGAATTCTTCTTTAATATCCAGGGAAGTCGGCAGAAGCGATGTGAAGGTGATACGTGCGCCGGTAACCGATTTAGCGAATGACGCCGGGTTCCTCCGCGGCGCAAACATCATCATCATTTCGCTGTATCTCCTATCCGCCGGACAGGTTACATTACGGACTCTAGAAGAGGTAATTCCTCTGTCTCTAAAAAAACAGGAGTTCCGGGACATCAATATAAAAATGATCAAAATTGCCGAGGATTACTTCCGGAACCATGTTTAAAATACTCGCCCTCAATCCCGGGTCCACTTCCACCAAACTCGCCGTTTACGAAGACACCCGTGAGCTTGTTTCAGACACCCTGAGGCATACCTCCCGGGAACTCGCTGAATTCGAAGACGTCTCCGCACAGGGGCCCTTCCGGCGAAAAATAATCGCGGAGTTTCTGTCGGGTGCCGGATTGGCGGAGGAGAGTTTTGACGCGGTAATCGGAAGGGGCGGACTGCTTAAGCCGGTCGAAAGCGGCGTATACCGGGTAAACAGCGTTATGTTAGCCGATTTGGAAAGCGGCCGTTACGGGAAACACGCAAGCAATCTCGGCGGTATCCTGGCGGCTGAGATCGCCGAACGGGCCGGCTGTTCAGCCTTTATCGCCGATCCGGTGGTGGTAGACGAGATGCACAATCTCGCCCGGCTCTCCGGTTTTCCCGGAATTAAACGCCGCTCGGTGTTCCATGCCCTGAACCAGAAAGCAGCGGCCAGAAAAGCCGCCTTAAAACTCGGGAAACCGTACGAAGAGTGCCGGCTGATCGTTGCCCACCTCGGCGGCGGTATTACCGTCGGAAGCCACGCTGGAGGCAGGGTTATTGATGTGAATAACGGCCTGGATGGAGACGGTCCCATGGCGGCGGAGCGTTCCGGGACGGTTCCCGCAGGACAGCTTGTTTCTTTCGTTTTGGATTCCGGAGATGGAGGAAAAGAGGCAAGACGTCGGATCACCGGCGGGGGCGGACTCGCCGGGTATTGCGGAACCAGTGATCTCCGGGAGGTTATCGCCCGGATGAACGGCGGCGACAGGGAATCAGGATTGGCTTTCCGGTCCATGGCATATCAGATTGCCAAAGAGATATCCATGCACGGTGCTGTGCTGAACGGGAACGTGGACATGATAATCATTACCGGGGGTATGGCCTTTGAAGAAAGGCTGACCAGTGAGATCGCCGGCCGGATCGCCTGGATCGCTCCGGTGGAGATAATCCCCGGGGAAGAGGAACTGACCGCTTTGGCAGAAAACGCCCTAGAAGCTCTCCGGGGAAACCGGATCATAAAGGAGTATCGATGAACCTTCATGATTTTCTTAAGGAACGTTCTCCGACGGAAAACCGGAAACGGGTGGTTATCCCCGGCGTCAGGGGAGAGGAGATCTTCCGGTTTCTCATTGCCGCGGAAGCTTTAGCCGATTTTATTCTGGTAGGCAGCACTGAAGAGATTCAGCGGGGACTCGGACAGAGGGAAGACGCGGGATTCGAAGTGATTTCCGCGGAAGATGATGAGGATGCATGCCGGATAGCCGGAAACGAACTTGCCGCTGGAAACGCGGATCTGCTGATGAAAGGACTGATTCAGACATCATCCTTTACCCGGATTCTGCTGAACAAGGAGCGGGGATTCACGAAACACGGATCACTCCTGAGCCATCTGAGTCTTTTCAGTCTTCCGGCTTATCATAAACCGCTCTTTCTAACGGACGCGGCAATAAATATTGCTCCCGGGGAGGAAGAGAAGGCGCGGATTCTCGGAAACGCCCTGGAGGGCCTGAAAAAATTAGGAATAAATCAGCCGAAAGCCGCCCTGATAGCTCCTGTAGAAAAGGTGAGTGAGAAAATTCCGAGTACCGTCCATGCCGCCTGTTTGAAAAAACGGTTTGCCGGAAGGGACGATGTTCTGGTTGACGGTCCCTTCGGCCTTGATGCTGCGCTTTCCCGGGACGCAGCAGCGGTGAAAGGAATATCCGGTCCCGTTTGCGGAGATCCTGACTTGCTTCTTATGCCCGGATTGGACGCGGGAAACGTGCTGTACAAAGCGTTTTCGCTGATCGGCGACGCCGATCCCGCCGGTGTTGTTCTCGGAGCGTCCGTGCCTGCGGTGCTTACCTCCCGTTCCGACTCGGTGGAATCCAAGCTTCTGTCTCTGGCTTTGGCCCTCAGACTGTCCTGATACCCCAGTTATGCAGACCCGTCATCAATTCATCACCGCCGATTCGGCCGATATTTCCGTACTTGACAATGAATCTATTGATTTGATCGTAACCTCGCCCCCATATCCCATGATTGCGATGTGGGACGGCATATTTTCGGCCGGAAACCGGGAAGTTGAAGCGGCCTTTCAAAACTCCGACGGAGTTTCCGCTTTTGATGGATGCCATCTCCTCCTTGACCGCATATGGGAAGAATGTTTCCGGGTATTAAAAAACGGTTCCTTTTTGTGTATCAACATAGGAGATGCGGTCAGGAAAATCGGTGATGATTTCAGGCTGTTTCCGAATCACAGCAGAATCACGTCAGCCTGCCGAAGGTTGGGATTTCAGTCGCTGCCCCTCATCCTATGGAGAAAACCCACGAATGCCCCTACCAAATTTATGGGCTCCGGCATGTATCCCGCGGGCGCGTATGTCACTCTGGAACATGAATATATCCTGATATTCCGGAAAGGAGGGAAGTATGATTTTTCCGGCGCGGATAAAGACCGTCGAAGGAAGAGCGCCTATTTCTGGGAAGAACGCAATGTGTGGTTTTCTGATGTGTGGGATTTCCGGGGTACAGGGCAGATCCTTTCCGGCGGAAAATCGCGGGAAAGGAGTGCCGCCTTTCCCCTTGAACTTCCGTACAGGCTGATCTGTATGTACAGTCTGTATGAAGATACCGTACTCGATCCGTTTTCAGGGACAGGCACCACATCCCTGGCTGCCGCGGGAACGGGCAGGAACAGTATCGGAATTGATACGGATGCCGCGCTCAACACCGATGCCGGAAACATCCTGACTGCCTCCGCCGATATCCTGAATTCCCGGGTAACGGCTCGGATGGAGGGGCATGCCGCTTTTGCGGCTGAACGGATAAAAGCAGGTAAACCCCTGAAATACCAAAACAAACCTCACGGTGTTCCGGTGGTAACCCGTCAGGAGGAGCTTCTTGAACTATGGGAAATAACCGTGCCGCCGGAGCGTACCGACGGCGGAATAATTTTCCGGTACAGACCGTACCGGAAGAATCAGAGAGAACTTTTTGATCTATAGGGAAATTGCTTTCTTGCTTTCCCAAAGACCGTGAATGTTGCAGTAGCTTTCCGCGATAAGGGTGCCCGGAGCGTCAACCTTTACGGTGAAGGATGTCGCCGGATCGGAATAGGCCGGCCCCGTATCGGCTCCTTTCACCGAAGCACCATGAGCGGAGAATTCATTTTTCCCGAGTTCGTAAATGAAGTTTCCGCCTTCCGGCATATAATAAAGGGCGATCCATTTGATGTAGTGTTCCGTTTTATTCGGATGTTCGATTTCTTTACCAACGGTTACCGTGACGGTGAAATTCTCGCCTTTCTTGATGTCAGAACCAACTTCAATAACCGGCACATGTTTTTCGTTTTTAAAGTCATCTGTTTTAATATGATTTCCTAAGCCCATAAGTTTCTCCTTATCTGTAGTATTGACTAAAAGGTACTGATAAACCGGAGAAAAGGGAAATCATGCAGCTTGCGTCATGAAGCATGGAATGAGAATAACGCTGAATACAAAAAAACCGGCTGTTAAGCCGGTTTAGGATTTAGCAGGGGAAGGACTCGAACCTCCGACCTCCGGGTTATGAGCCCGACGAGCTACCAACTGCTCTACCCTGCGTCGATCTGAGAGTAATATATAAATTAAACGCAAACGTGTCAACCCGCGGAACGGAGCAGGAAATAAAATCTTAACCGTCACGCCGAAGATTGACATCCCGCCGCTGGAATAGCTACAGCCAGCCTGTAAGTTCAGCCCAGAGCTTTCCAAAATGCACCATGTTCTGCCAGCTCACATCGGGAGGGATTCCGTGATCACAGCCGGGGATATAGCCGCCGCTTTCACAAACCGGAGCGATCCGGTCTATCTCCTCTTCTATAATTTTACCGCCGGCGGCGATAGCCCGCTTATCAATGCCGCCGGTAAAAGCCATCTTTCTTCCGAACCGTTCCCGGTAGGCGGCTATATCGCATCCGGCCGCCGCTTCTATAGGATCACAGCAGTTTATCCCAGATTCGATCCAGATCGGGATCAGTTCGTCGATATTGCCGTCCGAATCCATATCGATTACCGGGACACCGGCATCCTTGGCCAGCCGGGTCCATGTTTCCCAAACCGGTTTGAGATGTTTCCGCGTCATATCGGGAGAAATCATGCTTGCCCCTTTATAGGCCATATCTTCACCCATATGAAACCGGTCCGGTACAATTTTTTCAAAGATCCGTTCCAGCATATCTTTGATGTAGTTCATCCAGAAATCGGCCATTTCGGAGATAAAATCAGGATCTTCAATAAAAAGCATGCAGAGCGGTTCGAAGCCGCACCATTCCCGCATTTGCCAAAAAGGACCGTTTACCAGAATGGTGAGGGGATAGTCTCTCTCTTTGAGCGTTTCGGCCCGGTTATCAAAATCTTTCGGGAATCTTTCCGGAGAATCAGGATTGTACCGTTTTTTCATCTCTTCAAAATCTTTCCGGCTTTCGACGGGAAACTTTATCCAGCGCCGGGTAACAAAATCTTTCGCCGATCTGATGTAGGTTGCATCGTACTTGTCCGATATTTCAATGACATTGCCCATCCAGTCTTGCAGAATGTAGTGCCCCTTTTCGTGGGAGATTATCTTTTCTTCGTACTGGGGGATCATCCGGAAATCAATATCCGCCGGAACAGCCGGCTGTTTCGGTAAGTCGTAATTGATGCCTATTTCACGGCATAAGGCCCGGAACCAGTCTGCTCCGTCGGGCATTCCCTGGTTTCTCCAGGCGGTAAGCGTTGATTCCCGGGGACCCATCGTCCGCATGGGTACTTTGTCGGGATTTCCAAAGGTGAGTGTCTGTATAAAGCGCTGTCGTTCATTCATGGAGAAGATTATATGGGATTACCTGTTCATGTTCAATTATAAACCGGAAATTGCCTGGGTAAGCCCAGGTTCACCCTGATTATCCCAGCGGCATATCCAGTTCCCGGCGGAGATCTCAAGCCCCTCATCTTTTCGGTCAATATTTATCTCGGCTTTACGTGTTTCCCCGGGTGACTGTTCTGGAAGCCACAGGGATACTAATTCGCATACGGTATCGCCGGTCGAACAGGTAAACGGAGTTCGGTGTGAATTGATTTCTAAATCATCTTCCACAGCCCTCCAAATTTTATAGAAATGCCGGTTTGCATAGATACACTCTCCATCGCCCATGTAGGATACACCGAGTCGTCCATCTACATTTACCCAGCCTTTCTGCATTTTTCCTGGTTCCATCCGGTGAGAAGTAGTGAGAGATGAATCAGCGGAATTGTCCCGGCACGCGTACCCTTCGAATTTATTAATCCCGTTTTCGTGGTAAATGGTACGCGTAGATCGTCCCTGCCGGGTAGGTTTACCGTTTCCGAAGACCGGAACAATGGGATCATTAATTACAGAAATCATCCCCTGACTGAATTTGTCAATGCTGCATTTCTGCCGCAAAGCCGGCTTGGTTCAATGTGCTTCCCATGTAATTCATGTAATTGGGATGAACGAATCCGTGGTTTTCCACCGTATTATCCGGAAGCGTTGTGCAGCACTCGGTCACCATTTCCAGCCGGGCGGAAAGAAAGAGTGCTGAAATACTGACTCCGCACTGACTTTCCCGGAAAAAGCCTCTCCCCCGTTCTCCCCATTGCTTCCCTTCATATTTCAGCTGACCGAGACTTACACCAGGTCGGATACAGTCCTCGGGACCCGTGTCGTGGGTAATACAGAGGTATCGGATCTATATCATGCATTTTTTGATTCCAATGTTTTGTTGTCCAGCAGCAGAAAATCTCCTTTTCTGCATCCCACATGTCTGGCTACTACCGGGCATTTTGCGATTAAAAGATAAAAAACGGGATAATCCGACTCGGAAAGGGATTCGAAATTTCCCTGTCCTTTACTGATTATAAGATCAGCACGGTTAAGCCTGGCTAAAAAGTCGTCACTGCAGCGGTGGAGCAGGGTTCCGGGACCATCTGATCCGCTTGTGATTATTTCCGCCGATTTTTGAATGTCCGCCTGACGGGCGTCTTCTAACACCGCATCGTTAATGATGGGAGTGCCCCGCACTGTATAGACTAATTCTGCTTCGGGGTTCACCGATTTAATTTCTTCCAGCAAAATACGGTCAAAAACCGTTTCTCCGGCGTTATCTCCAAGATATATTATAGATGAAGCGTCAAACAGGGCTTCCTTGAATTGTTCGAACTGAAAAAAACGGTCTTCCTCTTCTTCAATCAGCCGTTCCTCCATGTGTATCAGGTTAAAAATCTCCTGTTCAAAGGATTGGGTTTGTTTGACTCCGAAATCAATGATGTTGCCGGCAACTGCAAGCTGTACTGCCATAAGGAGGTGATCATCCGCTTCCAGCAGCTTTTTCCGGATATCCGGAAGAATATTCAGTGCCAGCCGTGTGCTTTCCTGTTTCTGCTGCCGGTACGGATCAGAATTTCCGGATTTTTCCTTGATCAGCTTATGGATGGTTACCGCCATTTCAGGCGGTTTTGTTTCCAGGGAAAATCCTTCCAGTTTTCTGCCGATTTCTATAAGAACTTGCCGGGTATCTTCATCATTCAGTCCGGCAAACTGGGCTGCTTCAACTGCCTGCCGGAAAAAACAGGGATAACATTCAAGATAGGTTTTCAATGCTTGTGTCCTTTAATTTTTTGTACATTCAGATGATACATTTTTTTCCCGGCTTGGGGAACCGAAAACGGCACTCCGCGGTAATTCCGGAAAATAGTGCTGAGGTAAAGAGATATTCGGCACAAAAAAAGGCTGTCCGGAAATCCAGACAGCCCGTCTTATAGGTAACAAAACCTTCTCAGCCTATAGCCTCCTCACCGGTTTCACCGCTTCTGATGCGGATACAATCGTCCATCGGGAGGATGAATATTTTTCCGTCTCCTATTTCTCCCGATCTCGCTCCCCGGATTATCGCGTCCACGGTGGGTTTTACAAAATTATCATTGACACCGATCTCGATCCTGGTCTTTTTGAGGAGATTCACCTCAATGGCAACCCCCCGGTAAGATTCGGTGTATCCTTTCTGCTGGCCGCAGCCTAAAGCATTGGTTACCGATATCTTGTAAACTTCAGATTTGTACAATTCTTCTTTTACGTCATTCAGCTTGTGGGGCTGAATATATGCAACAATCAGCTTCATTCTTTACCCCCTTTACATGTTGGTGAAGATCTGAAATCCGCTGTAGGATTCCACACCGTGTTCACCAATGTCTAACCCCTGCATCTCTTCCTTTTCAGATACCCGGAGTCCTGTTATCGCCTTGATCAGACTGAACATGATAAATGATGTCGCCATCACCCAGGCGAATACCGCGACAACTCCCAGCGCCTGCACGCCGAGCTGCTGTAAACCTCCTTTGTAGAAAAGTCCTACGATATCGGGATTATTAACTCCGTCGGCAAATAATCCGACAGCCAGTGTACCCCAGACACCGCACACCCCGTGGACCGAAACGGCACCAACCGGATCGTCGATATGCAGCACTTTGTCAATAAATTCTACCGAAAGCACCACCAGGACACCCGCGATAATACCGATGATCACCGATCCGAACGGGCTGACCACGAAACATCCCGCTGTTATGCCGACCAGGCCGGCCAGGGCTCCGTTTAAGGACATACTGGGATCGGGTTTTCCGAACCATATCCAGGATGTGAACATCGCTCCCACGGCACCTGCCGCTGCCGCCAAAGTTGTTGTCACCGCCACGTGGGCAATGCCCATATCGGTACCGGACAGCGTACTGCCCGCGTTGAAGCCGTACCAACCGAACCAGAGGATGAAAACACCGAGCGCCGCCAGCGGCATATTATGCCCGGGTATAGCCTTTGTGCTGGTTTTCCCGTTTACCGTCACATACTTCCCTTTCCGGGGTCCTAAAAGCATCGCCCCCGCAAGAGCCGCCCATCCGCCGACAGAGTGTACAACGGTGGAACCCGCGAAGTCATGGAAACCCAAGGCACCGAGCCATCCTGAACCGCTCCAGATCCAATGACCGGATACCGGGTAGATAAGACCGGAAATAAACACCGTGTAGATCAGATAGGACGTAAATTTTGTCCGTTCAGCCATGGCTCCGGAAACAATGGTTGCCGCGGTAGCCGCGAAAACGACCTGAAACATCCAGTCCCGAAGAACCGTACTGTCGGCACCCACCAAAAAAAATTGACTCCCGCCGATTATTCCCGCGGCACTGGCTCCGTACATTACCGCCCAGCCCACAGCCCAGTAGATTACTGCCCCGGCAGAAAAATCCATCAGGTTTTTCATCAGGATATTCGCCGCGTTTTTTGCCCGAGTCAAACCGGTTTCCACCATGGCGAATCCGGCCTGCATCAGAAATACCAACGCGGCTGACAGTATCAGCCACAGCATGTCCATGGACAGAAACAGCCGTACCACAGCAGTCTTGTTCATTCCGGCGCCGGCCGGAGACTCCAAAAAAGCCCCCGGGGCTTCTTCATCGGAGAAGGTAAGATTTTCAGCTTCACTCATTACATCCTGCCCGGAAAGGGCCAGGCTGAACAAAGCGAGCAGTACCACCCCAAAGATCATCACCTTGCACTTCATTCAATCCTCCTAAAGACAAATAGGTTTATTTTGCCTACCTAATACCGAAACTGTGCCAAATTAACGGGGTATGATGAAAAAAGTTTTTTGAGGTGTAGAATGCAGTGATAAATCCTTAACGTCTTTTTGTGCTGATAGCTGTGTATCGACATTGTAAGGTGTTTCTATGTATAGAATTACAGAGCCGGCGTAATCGGTTGAGCCTTTCCGGGGAATTGACTGCCGTATCGGGGAAAAAAAATAATTTTTGAATTATCGTCCCAATAAACAGGCTACATCTATGTAGCAGGAAATAATGTAACCTACATATATGTAGGTAGTGTCTCAACAACCTACCAAAATGTAGCCCTTGATGGTCCCGTTTTCCCTGCGTCTTTATGGATGCAGATGCAGTATCCGAGGTGATGCTGATAACCGCCGTATTCATTAAATTCTCCCTTCCGGAATTACCGGAAGGTGCCGGGCTCTATGGAGTGCTTCTTGATTCTGAGCCCCATTATCCGTTCCGTGATTCCCAGGAGACGGGCGGCTTTGGCCATGTTTCCCTTTGTCGATTTGAGAGAATCCAGAATCAGGCTCCTCTCCAGGTTTTCCAGAGTCTCCGACAGGGTCCCGTGAAGCTGGGTATCCGTCGATTCAGCGGATTGGAGGCTGGGCGGAAGGTGATGGGAATGGATCACGTCATCCACACTCAAAAGGATTGCCCGTTCGATACAGTTCTCCAGTTCCCGCACATTGCCCGGCCAATGATAATTCATGAGCAGATCGATCGCGGGCGTAGAAATCCTTTTTACCGTACGGCTGTTCTGTCTGTTGTACTTTTCAATAAAATGATCAGCCAGCAGAAGGATGTCGCTTTTTCGGTCACGGAGCGGAGGAATATGGATCGGAAAAACATTGAGCCGGTAGTATAGGTCTTCACGGAAAAGGTTTTTCCCCATCAGCTCTTCCAGGTTGCGGTTGGTTGCGGTGATAATCCGGACATTGCTTCGAATCGTCCGGTTTCCGCCGACCCGTTCGAACTCCTTCTCCTGAAGCACCCTGAGCAGTTTTATCTGGGTCGCCGCGGATAAATCACCGATTTCATCCAGAAAGACGGTACCCCCGTTTGCCAGTTCGAACCGCCCTTTCCGTTCCGCAACGGCGCCGGTAAAGGCTCCCCGTTCGTGTCCGAACAGTTCGCTTTCGATAACCGTCTCCGGCAGGGCGGCGCAGTTCACCTTGATGATCGGCTTATCCGCTCTTCCACTGTTGTAATGGATGGCATGGGCAACGAGTTCCTTTCCGGTGCCGCTCTCTCCCCGGATTAAAACGGTGGTTTCGCTCCGTGAAACCTGGGCGATCATATCGAACACATTCTGCATGGTTGCGGAGTTTCCAATGATATTGGAAGGTCTGAATCTGTCTTGAAGCTGGGCCTGGAGCCGGGTATTTTCCTCCATCAGCCGTTTCCGTTCCTCCATGACGTTTTGTCTGATTTTTACCGCCTGAGCAATCATGGAGGCAATGATGGAAAGGAGGCGCATGACCTGGTCAAGGTTCACGGCAGAAGAAAGGGCGTCAACACTGAGGGCGCCGATTGTATTATTTCCCATTTTGATGGGGACGCAGACGAAGGAAATATCCTTTTTCCGCTGACCTTTTCTGGCTCCAGTGCGGTTGAGAAATTCCGGCGCGTCTGAAATCCTGGGGATTACCATGGCTTGTCCGCTCTGGACAACCTTTCCGGTAATCCCTTCCCCGAGACGGTATTTTCCTTTTTCCTTTTGACTCACGGATAGACCGAAGGCGGCTTCGATAAAAATTTCGTCTGTCTGACGGTTAAGCAGGGTGATGGTAGAGCGCTGAAGACCGAAATGTTCAGCGATTGCTTTTAGGACAGGATGAACAACCTGTTTTAAATCCATGCTCTGATCAAGGATTTGGCTGATTTCAAAGAGAAGCGAAAGCTCTCCGACGTCCTTGCCGTTGTAGGTGTTGGGTTGGGAACTCATTATCTTTATCCTACGATATTGTAGGATAACTTACAACCGGACATGAACGGAAGCAGCAATTTCCGGTGATCACATTCGCATTAAAATTTATAAATTGTTTTATTAAAAGCAATTACAACTCTACATACCCCTCGTAGATAATTTTTTCCTGCCCGTCCAGACTCACAAGAAGGTTTTCTTCAAGGGCATCGTAGGCTCCCGACGCTTCGGCGAGTACGACAATATCCGCATTAAGCTTCTGAATGTCGTCATCAGACATTTCCGAGCTTCCCTCGATGATGATGCCGGCGAGCTGCGGGATTACGGGACGGTAATTCCGTTTCAGCGTTTTTACCAGAAGCACAGGATCCTGGTATGCCCCTATTTCCCGCTGAACCTCTTCTACTGACTCCGCTTTAAGAATTCTACCGGAAATTCTGTTCCCGAATGCCGTGTGTCCTCTGCTCAAAATGTTTCCTAAAAAATGGACCTTGATGGTGTTCAGCATGATAGGGGAGTTGACCGGAATTCCCGCCGCGGTTACCACCCGGTCCAGTTTTCTGATGTATCCGCCGTTGAAAGCCGCCTTCAGGGCATTGTGAATCATATCATCGGAGTCCTGCACCTGGTCAGCCTCCAGGGGAAAGATTCCCCAGTTAAGGAGGAGCTGACGGCGCACCACCGGCGACGGACTTACCGCCAAAATTATCTGTTCCGGCCGGAAGGAGCTGATTATACTCGGGCTGTTCCCGCGGATACTCGGCGTGATGATTGCCCGGGCACCGACTTCGGTTGCCACCAGGTAGGCCGCTTTCGCCACGGCCAGACCGATATCGTCTGAGTCACCGTGGAAGGTAAAGAAACTCTCCATCTTTTTAATGTATTCATCGGAATTCTCCACGGTACGGGCGATTTTATCCATCATTTCCACCGCCTGGTACGGAAATTTCCCCGTAGCGGTCTCACCGGAAAGCATTACCGCGTCTGTGCCGTCGAAAATCGCGTTGGCCACATCGGTTAATTCCGCCCTGGTAGGTTTCGGATTCTCGATCATGGAGTCCAGCATTTGAGTCGCGGTTATCACCGGTTTTCTTGACCGGTTGCAGCTTTTAATAATCATCTTCTGGGCCAGAGGAATTTTTTCGGTATCGAGCTGCACGCCCAAATCCCCGCGGGCCACCATGATTCCGTCGGCGGTGCGGATTATTTCATCAACATTATCTATACCTTCCTGATTTTCTATCTTGGCGATTACCTTTACTTTGCTTCCCAGCTCTTCCGCGATAGTTTTAATCTCGATAACGTCATCAGCCCGTCGGATAAAAGAAGCTGATATAAAATCCACCCCCTGTTCAATTCCGAACTGAATATCTTTCCGGTCTTTTTCCGTGACCGTGGGAAGATCCACGTGAATTCCAGGAACATTAACGTTCTTTCTGCTGCCGATGGAGCCTCCGTTGGTGATTTTGCACTGGATATCGTCTCCGGATACCGACTCCACCTCCAGGTTGATTATTCCATCGGCAATAAAAATATGACTCCCCTTGGAGACCTGTTCCGGCAGCTTTCTGTACGATACGGAGAGTTCCTTCTCCGTTCCTTCCACTTCCCGGATAGTAAGGGTGATCATTTTCCCCTGTTCAAGATTTATCTTTCCGCCGCCTTTAACCATTCCGGTCCTGATCTCAGGACCTTTCGTGTCAAGCATGATTGCCGCGGGAATCCCGGTTTCCTCCGATGCTTTCCGGAGATTTGCCATGAGATTTCCATGATACTCGTGGGTACCATGAGAGAAGTTAAAACGTGCTATATTCAATCCGGCCTTAAGGAGCTTAGTTATAGCTTCTTTAGACTCGGTGGCAGGTCCTAGCGTGGCAACAATTTTTGTTTTCCGCAGATTCATACTCCTCATCCTCCAATACTAATATAGTGATAAGCGGGACCGATATACAAAGGAATCTGCCTCGGAAACCGCGGTTAGGTTTTCCGGTACAAATAGATGCAGTAGACACCGGTGAGTACTAATACGAATGGTGAAATGAAACTCCACGGGCTTCCCGCCAGTATAAGAAAATTGTGGACGGCATGAATCGCGGTGGCGGCGCCTATGCCCCGAAGTGTTACCGGTTTTCCCTTGCAGGCTGACAGGGAAGCGAAATAGGCGATAATAAGGGCTGTTCCCGCGTGGAGCGGGACCGAAGTAATAGCTCGCAGAAAGGTGAGACCGGATTGTAAATAGGCATACAACCCGTTTTCAAGTACGGCAAATCCGAGTCCAGCACCCAAACCGTAGAGTACTCCTTCCCTTGTAGTAGAAAAAATTGGAGAAGGAAAAACCGAAAGCCTGAAGGCGAGGTATTTAAATAATTCTTCTATCAATGCTGAAACAATGAAAGCCCTGATCAGTATATCCGGGATTGAGTTGCCGGGAACTAAAATGGCAAGCAGAATGAACTCAGCCAATCCGGCCGGAATAACCGCGGCAAAACCTGAAACCGCGGTCCGGACAGCAATTTTCTGCCGGTCATGGTTCTCCCGAAACCCGCGGTAAACCAGGAAAAGTCCGAGAAAAGCTGTGGTGCTGGAAAAAAGAAAGGATAGTACAGCCCTCATAAAGTTTCTATATTGAATCCTCCAAAGCATTTATGAATAATCGGTTCTGTTCAGGAGTACCGACAGTCAATCTGACCCATTCCGGCATGCCGAACGAATCTAAGGGCCTTACATTAATGCCCCGCTCTTCCATTGCGCCTGCCAAATATCCCGCCCCCTGGTCGGCTCGGAAGCAGATAAAGTTACTCTGACTCCGGTAAAACCGAATTTTCAGGGATTCAAAGAAGTCGTAAAGGATTTCTTTCTGTTCCCTGTTGTTCTGAATGGTTTTCTCCCGGAACTCCCGGTCGTACAGGGCCGCCAGAGCGCCGGTTTCAGCCAGGATATTTATATTAAAAGGCTGTTTTGTCCGGGAGACAGCGTCGATAATTTTTTCTGATGATGAAATTCCGTATCCGATCCTGAGGCCGGCTAAACCGTACAGCTTGGAAAAGGTCCGGGTCACCAGAACATTCCGATGCCGGAGCAGGTCGGGAACAGCGGGGAAATCGGGAGCGTCAGCGAAATCGGCGTACGCCTCATCGATAATTACCAGGATATTCGGGGGAATAGAAGCGATAAACCGGTCAAACTCGTATTGATTTACGTATGTTCCGGTAGGATTATTAGGATTGCAGATAAAAATCATTCGGGTTTTTTCATCAACAGAATCGGATAAGCCTGTGAGATCGAATCGCCCGTCCCTTAACGGTACTGTCTCCATCGCTCCGCCCATCAATGTGACCGCGAAATTGTACTGACTGAAAGTATTTTCTCCGGTAAGGGCCTTTTCTCCGGGTTCCAAAAATGCTGCCGCGGTCATCACGAAAATCTCGTCTGATCCGTTTCCCGCAATGATATTCGACGGTTTAATATCGTGAACCGCGGCCAGCTTTTCTTTTAGCCGGAGGGAATTCTTGTCCGGGTACACGGAAAGACTTGAAAGGCCTGCTTTAATCGCTTCTACCGCCTTTGGGCTGGGTCCGAAAGGATTTTCATTCGACGAAAGCTTGATGCATCCGGACTTCTTCTTGCCCGCGTGATAGGGAGGTATGTTCATTACCGCTTTCCGTATTTGTATCTCCATGTTTTTCCTCTGCTGCTTTATAATATAACTATACCATGTTAGATTTTTATTGACTTCCCCTATATTCCGTTTTTATTTTAATTATAGTAAAAACACTGTAATGACACGGAACGTGGACATAAATCCCGGGTATTTGTAAGTATGATAAATAATTGCTCGAATCTCTTAAGAAAATTATTGTTTACCCTGGATTATTCTTTTACTTTAAAGAAATTAACTGTGTATTGTGTCCATGATTCGAATCACTCTAAACGAGGAACAACATATGAATTATGATAAATTAACCGTAAAAGCCCAGGAGGCCATCCAGGAAGCAACCTCCCTGGTGCACAGATATGATCATTCAAACCTGGAAAAAGAACACCTCCTCCTCGCCCTGATTCAGCAGGAAGGGGGAATAATTGCCCCCCTTTTAGACCGTATCGGCGTCCCCCGGGATCAGCTCGAGAAGGACGTAGAGGAAGCGCTTAAAAACAAACCCAAAGTATACGGCGAAAACGCTCAGATGCAGCTTTCACCGGCTGTTTCCCGGCTCCTCGGCAAGGCGGAAGGAGAAGCGGCAGCCCTGAAGGACGAGTATGTAAGTACGGAGCATCTCTTTTTGGCCCTTGTTTCGGACAAAGGTCCGGTTTCGGATATGCTCGGAGCCTTCGGTATTAACCGGAATGATGTCTTAAAAGCGATGCAGGATGTCCGGGGAAATCAGCGGGTAACCGATCAGAATCCGGAAAACAAGTACCAGTCATTGGAGCGGTTTTGCCGTGATCTCACCGCGCTGGCCCGGCAGGAGAAGCTGGATCCGGTGATCGGCAGGGATGAGGAAATCCGCCGGGTAATGCAGGTGCTTTCCCGGAGGACAAAAAACAATCCGGTGCTGATCGGGGAACCGGGAGTCGGGAAGACCGCCATCGTAGAGGGTCTTGCCCGGCGAATTGTCTCCGGAGACGTTCCCGATTCATTAAAAAATAAACGGGTTCTTGCTCTTGATCTTGGAGCCCTCGTCGCGGGAACGAAATTCCGGGGCGAGTTTGAAGAACGGCTTAAAGCGGTGATCCACGAAATTACCGAATCTGAAGGGCGGATTGTGCTCTTTATCGATGAGCTTCACACGTTAGTGGGTGCCGGAGCCGCGGAAGGCTCAGTGGATGCTTCCAATCTGCTCAAGCCGGCATTAGCCCGGGGCGAGCTCAGAGCGATCGGAGCGACAACCCTGGATGAATACCGCAAGCACATCGAGAAGGATCCTGCCTTTGAACGGCGGTTTCAGACCGTGTTTACCGGAGAGCCTTCTGTTGAAAGTTCCGTGGCCATCTTACGGGGGCTAAAAGAACGGTATGAGGTACACCACGGTGTAAGAATTGCCGACGAGGCGTTGATTGCCGCGGCCATGCTCTCGGACCGCTACATCACCAGCCGGTTTCTCCCGGACAAGGCCATCGATCTTGTGGACGAGGCTGCAAGCAGGCTTAAGATGGAAATCGAGAGCCAGCCGATTGAACTGGATCAGCTTGAACGGCGGATACTTCAGCTCAATATTGAAAAACAGGCCCTGTCCAATGAAAAGGACGATGCTTCCAGGGAACGGCTCGGGAAAATCGAATCCGAACTCTCGGAACTTGAAGAAAAACGGGGTGCCATGCGGATGCAGTGGCAGAACGAGAAACAGATTATCGACCGGATCCGTGACCTTAAGCAGAATATTGAGAACCTTAATACCGATGAGATCAGATATGAGCGGGAAGGAAACCTGCACAAGGCGGCTGAAATAAAGCACGGCCGGATTCCCGTCGCGGAGGCCGAACTCAAGGAAGAATCGGAAAAACTGAAACAGCTGCAGGGGGAACGGCAGCTTCTCCGGGAAGAGGTGAGTGAGGAAGACATCGCCCAGGTCGTTTCCACCTGGACAGGTATTCCGGTTTCGAAGATGCTCGCCTCGGAGATGCAGAAGCTCCTGGAACTTGAGAAGATACTCTCCCGCAGGGTTGTCGGGCAGGAACCTGCCATAACCGCAGTTTCCGACGCCATCAGACGGAACAAGAGTGGAATCTCCGACATCAATAAACCCTTCGGTACGTTTCTGTTCCTGGGGCCGACCGGGGTAGGAAAGACCGAGTTGGCAAAAACACTGGCGGATTTCCTGTTCAACGATGAGCGGGCCCTTACCCGGATAGATATGAGCGAATACATGGAGAAGCATTCCGTCTCCAGGCTTATCGGTGCTCCTCCGGGATATGTGGGATATGATCAGGGCGGTCAGCTTACCGAGGTGGTCAGGAGGCGTCCCTATTCGGTGATCCTGTTTGACGAAATCGAAAAAGCCCATCCCGATGTGTTCAACGTGCTGCTCCAGCTTTTGGATGAAGGAAGACTCACCGACGGGCAGGGGAGGAATGTTGATTTCCGGAACGCCATCATCATCCTGACCAGCAATCTGGGGAGCGATATTATTCTTCAGGCCGAAGACCTGGATAAAATCCGGCCGCAGATCGACGGTCTCCTTAAGGCGACCTTCAAACCGGAGTTCCTCAACCGGCTTGACGAAACGATCCTGTTCAAGCGTCTTGGCGAAGACCAGATCCTGAAAATCGTGGACCTGGAGCTCCGTCAGCTGGAGGTTCGTCTGGCGGAACGGAAAATAGTGCTGGATACCGATACTGCAGCCAAAGAACTGCTGGCTCGGGAGGGCTTCGATCCGGCGTACGGTGCCCGGCCGCTGAAGCGGACTATCCAGCGGCTGGTTCAGAACCCTCTCGCAAAAAAGCTCCTCGCCGGAGAATACAAAGAGGGAGACACCATCCGTATTACCGCGGGTAAAGAGGGGCTCAGATTTCAGAAGACCAGTGAGGCCGCGGCGGTTTAACTTTAGAAGGGAAACCCGTCCCTGCCTTCATCTGAAGACCCGCCGTTTTCTGAATCCGTCCGGTCTGCCTCCGGTTCTCCGGGGGCGGATTTCTCCTCTTCCGGAACCCGTCGCGTACTGTGTACCGTTTTCCCGGTAACGTATATCGCTTTTTTCCCCTCCACCGGACACGCGTATTCGCAGTTGCCGCATCCGATACACAGGGTTACGTCGGTTTCGGGCCGGGTCAGCAGTCCTTTGTGCGGTACCATATGCACCGCGTGGGTGGGACACATTTCCGCGCAGGCCCCGCACGCAGTACCTTCGGAGAAGACAATACAACGGTCCTGGATAAACCTTACTTCCCCGATCTGAATCCGCCGCTTCTGTTCCAGGGTAACCGGCTTGATGGCACCGGTGGGGCAGACCTGGGAACATACATTGCATTGATAATCACAGAAACCGGTCCGGTAATCCATCACCGGCTGAAAAATTCCCCGGAGACCGTATTCGGAAAGGGATGGCTGCAGAACATGGGTTGGGCAGCGGCTGACACAGAGATGACACGCAGTGCACCTTCCGGTGAACCGGTTGATTCCCCCTGAACCGGGAGGCGAGGCCGGCTCGAGAGAAGTTCCGTCAGCGGCGGTATTCCGCCGTTTTACCAGGAAGGAGACCGGAAAAGCCGAGAGAAAGGCCCCCGCCGCGGAGCTGCTTCCCATTCGTTTCAGGAAATCCCGGCGGGTTACGCCGTCGGAATTTTTATACTGTTTCCTGCGGGGAGCTCTCCGAGCCCGGGTGTATTCAAGAGCGTCTGCCGGACAGATGGAAAGACAATCGAAACAGGCCACACAGTTTCCCTGATCGACCTTTTTCTCCTGACTGTCGATACATCCGGCTCTGCAGACGCCCTCACACTTTCCGCACTGTATGCAGGCATCCTGATTAAGACTGATCCGGAAGCGGGAATATTTTCCCGGAAGGCTTAGCACCGTTCCGGCAGGACAAAGTGTACTGCAGAACCACCGTCCGTGTCTCACCGATATCACCGCCAAAAAAATAAGGATACCCGCCGAAATCAGCACAAGGGGAATGTTTAACGGATGGGTCCACGGCGCGGTATATACGCCGAAGTTTTCGAGGACCCGGCTTATGCCGTGACTTCCCAACGCCGTAAGGGGCCGGCCCAGGTCGTGAATAATCCTTCCGAATAAACTGTACGGTTCCAGAAGATCGATCATAATAAAAGATCCTGCCAGGGCGGCGGTAATCAGTGCCGCCAGAATAGGAAGACGGATCCAAAGGGGGTTTTTCCGGTACCGGAAGCCTTTCCGCCCGGGTTTCCCGGCGATAAAAATAAACAGGTCCTGAAGTATTCCCAGGGGGCAGAGAACCGAACAGTACACTCTGCCGAACAGAAAAGTAAGAAGGAGGATGCCTCCCCAGGAGATGAGGAGAACTGTTCCCCCGGCCAATACTGAATTTATAAAGGCCGGAAAAAGCTGCAGGGAAAGAAGTAATTTTCTTAAAGGCGCGAATATCATTGTGCTGGCGGTAAGAACAGCCAGGAACAGTATAAAAACAACAGATCCGGTAACAATCCTGAAAATCCGGAGGGGATGGCGTCCTGGCTTAACTCCGGTCATATGACGATCCTTTCTATCCGGAGAGATTCAAGATCCGTAGTTCCCAGCCCCAGTTCTTCGGCGTAGGTGATGTAGGGAACTTTCTCCGGTTCCGTACCCCAAATTTTTACCGCAGCTGTGTCGGCGGCCACAATATCGGGAGAGGCTACCAGCATCTTCCGCAGTTCCACCTCAGCCCGGTAAGACGAACCCCGGGGACCGCCGCTCATCAAAACCCGGTAGGCATCGACAATATTCAGATCGGGTTTGCGGTATAAAGGGAAATCGGCGATACATTGATTCAGCCCGCGGGAATGGTAGAAGCCCCGGTTATAGACAACTCCCATCAGATTCTTAAGGGCGCAGGTTATCCTGGTGCTTCCATGATGCTTCAGGATGGGAACATTGATAAAGACATCGGATTCAAGGAGGATCTCGTGTACCGCGGTCTCTTTTAAAACCCGCCCGCCCGGGACACTTACGGTGTGATAATACCCGGAGGTGTGACCCGGAACTATGGTCCCGCCCCCGTCTTTTACGGCCCGGGTCATTCCGTTTGCCTCATATGCCCGCTGCCAGGAGTCTAAAGGATGATCGAACACATAAACCCTGGACGCTCCGGCATCCAGACAGTGTTCGATGAGCCGTTTTATCAGTGCCGGATTGGTACTTGCTCCCCGCTCCGGTTCGACACCGAAGGACATATTGGGCTTGACGGCTACTTTCTGTCCCGGCTTCACGAACCGTCTCATTCCCCCCAGCGCGTCCAGCGCCCGGTCCAGCATTGCTCCGGGTTCGCCGTTCCGGACCGCTGCGAGGTCGGGATAATTTCCGCCGCCCCCGGGCTGTCCGAAAACTCTGCCCGGTCCGGTGAGGAGAAGGGCTCCGCCCGCCGCTCCGTACCGTATCATTCGCTTTATAAACTCACGCCGGTCCATTGTTCTTTTTCTCCTTTCTCCGGATTATTATTTTTCCCGCGGCCAATGTCCCTTCGAAGAGGAGGTACAGAATGGCTCCGACCAGTATCTGGGTAAATATGTCAGGGGGAGTTAAAAACGCCGCGGTTAGAAGAATAACAATAACTGCATGCTTCCGGTACTTGGCCAAACCTTCGGGGGAGACGAGCCCGGCGCGGATTAAAAACAGAAGCACACAGGGAAGCTGAAAGACCAACGCCATAGCCAGAATGATGGAGGAGGAAATTCTGAAATAGGCCCCCATACTCCAGAACGGTTCAATTCCGTCTCCGGATGTGAATGTACCGAAAAAGGTGACGGCGAAAGGCAGGATGATCACATAGGCGAATACAATTCCCGCGATATAGAAAAAAAGGGCCAGGAACAGCGAGACAAAATATACAGAACGCTCGTTCCGTTTGAGTCCGGGATAAACAAATCCTCCTAAAATCACCGTTCCGAACGGCAGAGCCCCTGCCGCGCCGTAGAAAAGACCGGTCCTCAGATAGGTAAGCACCTTTTCCTGAGGTTTGATGTAGATGAGGGGTATATCTATTCCTTTTATGGGAACGAGCAGAAATTCAAACAGATCCTGTACAAAGACCAGCGCTGCGGCTGAGAAAGCAAAAAAAACACCAAGCACTATGAGCAGCCGGATCCTCAGGGCTTCAAGATGGCCGATGAAACTTGAATCCATAAAAGATTCAGCTTTTCTGTTCACCTGAAGGCTTGGAATCATCTTCGGATACGTTTAAGTCGTTCCGCATGTCTCGCATTTCACCCTTAAATGCTTTAAACGCCTTCCCGATTGAACGGGCCGCGTCAGGCAGCTTTTTCGCGCCGAAAAGAAGAAGAAAAATCACCAGAATGAGGATAATTTCCTGCGGGCTGATTCTCATAGAATCCTCCTTGGTAAAGCTGTCGCGCAGTAATTTCTACAGGCAGAACCGCTTTTAAAAAAAATGCTCCTTCATTATACTCTCGGAATAACCGTTATGCAATCAGTATTTTGGTGAGGAGAAACAGGATGGCCAAATTATGGCAAAAACAGTACGACATTGATTCCCGGATCGACGCGTTTACAACCGGGAATGATTATGAGCTCGATATGCACCTGCTGCCCTGGGATTGTCTGGCAAGTGCCGCCCACGCGGAAATGCTCGCTAAGGCGGGGATAATCCCTGAACAGGAGGCGGACGCCTTAAAAAAAGGTCTTTCCTCGATTGCCGGCCGGTTCTACAGCGGCAGCTTCAGGATTGAACCGGAACAGGAAGACTGCCATACCGCCATCGAAAACGACCTGATGGAACAGCTTGGTGATACGGGGAAAAGAATTCACACGGGCCGGTCCAGGAATGACCAGGTACTGGCGGCTCTCCGGCTGTTCGGGAAGGCCTCGCTCATCAGGTGTTTCGAGGAAGGAATCCTTTTAGGCGGCGAACTCCTGGACTTTGCCCGGGATCATGCGGATGTTCCCATGCCGGGTTATACCCACACCCGTTCCGCTATGCCGTCGTCCGTCGGCCTCTGGGCCGGCGCGTTTTTGGAGAATCTTTTGGATGATCTCGAACTTACCGAAGCGGCCTACCGGCTCAACGACCGGAGCCCGTTAGGATCGGCCGCTTCCTACGGGGTCCCTCTTCCCCTGGACCGGGAAATGGTCTCCCGCAGACTCGGATTCCGGGAGGTACAGAACAATGTGCTGGGGGTGCAGAACTCCCGCGGCAAAGTGGAAGGAATGATTTTGGGCGCCCTGGATTTTATCGGCATTACCCTGGCCAGGTTATCCGAAGATTTAATCATGTTTTCCATGCCGGAGTTCGGATATTTCCATCTCCCGCCGGAGCTCTGCAGCGGATCGAGTATCATGCCGCAGAAGATGAATCCGGATGTGCTCGAATTGGTCCGCGGAAAATCCCATACGATTTCGGCTTGGGCGGTTCAGGTGAAATCGGTCATCCGCAATCTGCCTTCGGGATACAACAGGGACTTTCAGGAAACAAAAGAACCCTTTATCCGGGGTCTGTCTCTAATACAGGACTGTCTCCTGGCGGTCAGACTCACGGTTGAGAAGCTCCAGGTCAACCGGGAGACCCTGAAATCTTCTTTTACCTCAGATGTCTTTGCCGCGGACGAGGCATTTAAGCTCGTGGCGAAAGGAATTCCTTTCCGGGACGCCTACCTTCAGGTGGCGGGTAAACTGGACAAGCTCCAGGGATTTACCCCGGAGGAGACGATTTCAAACCGGACCGCTTCGGGAACCGCCGGAAATCTCCGGCTGGAGCATGCGGAAACACTGCTTGAATCGGAAAAGAAAAAATGGGCGGGTCACCGTTCAACCCTGGAACAGATATCCCGGGACCTTCTGGGGTTATCCATCCGGTTCTAGTTTCCTGATTCTGGAAAAATAGATCGGTCCTCTCCCCCCGGAACGGTCCGGCCATATCCGCCATCCGTATCCGGTTTTTTCTCCCCATGGAGCCGACACGTCGTCCACCTTAATCTTTTTGCCCCACCGCTTTACCGCCTTTTCTATTACCCGGTCGTTTTCCAGGGGAGAAAGGGCGCAGGTGCTGTAGAGAACGATCCCTCCTGGCTTCACCGCGGTAATCCCCGATGCCAAGATGGCGTACTGTTCCACCGAAAGCCGTTTGGAACGGCGGGGACTCCACCGCTTAAGATGTTCCGGCGATGAAAGAATGTGACTTTCCGAAGAACAGGGGACATCACAGAGCACCCGGTCATAAGCATTCTGTTCGTAAAGCCCCCATCGGGAAGCATCCCGGCAGGTAATCCGTATGTTCGAAAGCATTTCCGATTCCAGATGTTCCGTCAGCACCCGCTTTAACCGGGCCGTCCTTGCCGCTGAACGGTCGTTCACGGTAAGCTCCCCTTCTTCGGTAAGCATTCCCGCGATCACCAGGGTTTTTCCTCCCGGGGCCGCGCAAAGGTCCAGGACCCGGCTCCCCGGAGCTGCCAGCAGTGCCCGGGCCGCTGTATGGGATGCTTCGTCTAAATAATAGGTTTTCTTGAGCCGCTCTTTCAGCTGATAGTGGGGCCGGTTTAAAAACATGGCTTCCCGGAGATTCTCCCATCTGGAGCCGAAGAGACCGCGGTAGTATTCATCAAAATCGATCCGGTTTTTGCTCATAGTCCTGCCGCTCCGGTGAAGAACTTATCAAATTCGCGGATCCGGAGTGACCATGAATGAAGCCTCATCCGCGCGGGAAGTCCTTCCGGCGGATCCAGGGTTTCGGCTAAGCACAATGCCCGGAGCCGTCTGTACAGATCATCCTCATTCCGGTAGAGACAGTCCCGATGATATTCCTCCGGAATCAGTTCAGGGTAGGATAGCCGGAAAGGAACCAGGGGACGGCAGCCGAACGCGGCGGCTTCGGCAACCGAGATCCCGAAGTTTTCCTGGACCGCCGTGCTGATCACAATGTTTCCCCGGAGGAGCCACTTTTCGTATTCATCTCTGTCCTCCACATACCCGTAATGGACGATCCGTCCGGCAAGCCGCTCCTTTGCCTTCAGGAAGGGTTTCGGCACTTTCTGAAAATTTTCGCCCAGCACTGCCACCCTGAAAGGTATCCCTTCTCCGGCTAACCGGAAAAGAACACGGAAGAATACTTCCGGTTTTTTATCGAATTCCCATCGGTGGTTCCAAACGATGAAGGGTTCCGGTTCATTTTGATCAGGGAGTTCATATTCCGGCGGAGGTACATGGATTCCGGGATGTATGACCGTAGATTTTCTTTCAATAATTTCCTGTATCCAGACCGGCCGGAATTCCGGCATTTTCCGGATAAATCCGGGGAGATGGTCCAGAAAGGCATTCCGGTGAAACCGGGAGTTGAAAATGATCCTGTCCGCGGTAAGGCAGGTGGTAATATCGGTAAAACCGAATTGGTAATCCATTTTTTCCCCGGCCGGAAGGGGGTAGGAAAGCTGATTTTCGTGAAAATACACAACCCCCTTTGGACACCGGGAACCCCAAAGGGCCTTGAGGTCCGAAAAGGACATCATGTCGGAGGTAAAGATTAGATCGTAGTCTTCGGGGTTTTTTACGGTTCTGTAGAAATGAAGTGCCGCCCCCCGCATGCGCCACTTCCAGAACCGGGCGGGCATGGTGACTAGGGTGATTTCGTGCCGGGTGAATCCTGTTATTCCCCGGGCAAAATCTTTATGGGACCCTCCCGCAAAGGGTTCGAGGTAGAGTATTTTGCGTCTGTTTTTTTCCACGTCATCTTATTATACTATCAACATGAAATATCTGGGAGTACTTTTCGACCTTGACGGAACTCTGCTTGATACTATTGACGATATAGAAACGGCAATGAACCGGGTTCTATCCGACCACGGATTTCCTCTGCATTCCGCCGGAGAATACCGGGAGATGGTAGGCTGGGGTTTAACTGAACTGGTCCGACGCGCCCTTCCTAAGGAGTACGCTGTCGGCAAGAAGATCAGGCAGTGCAGTGAAGATATGAAGCGGTATTACGCCGAAAAACCGGTAGAAAGGACAAAACCTTTTCCGGGAATTGTGCCGATGCTCGACGCGCTGTCGGAAATGGACGTTAAAATAGGCATCTTGTCTAATAAGGCGGACAGTATTGTGGAACAAGTTGTTGAAAAGGTTTTTGCGGACCGTCGGTTTCACTCGGTAAGGGGACTCCGGGATGATGTACCGCGGAAACCCGATCCTGCTGGGGCTTTTCACGGCGCCCGGGAAATGGAAGCTGATCCCCGGCATATCCTTTACATTGGTGATTCCGATGTGGATATGGAGACCGCAATTAACGCGGGAATGTTTCCGGCCGGGGTGAGTTGGGGATACCGGAGTCCGGAAATGCTCCGGCGGCACGGGGCGGAAATTATTTTTGATACGCCGGAAGAGATTACTAAATTTATAAAAGGAGCGAATAATAATGGATAAAGAAGAACTAAAGAAGAAAGCGGAACAATATATTTCGAACGAACAGAATGATGATTTCCGGGGAGAAGTGGAGTCTCTCCTGGATAATGAAAAATATGATGAGCTTGAAGAGCGGTTCTATACTGAACTGGAGTTTGGTACCGGGGGAATCCGGGGGGTTATCGGCGGCGGGTTAAACCGGATGAATACATTCATCATCCGAAGGACCACCCAGGGTCTCGCGAATTATGCGCGGAAGCAGTCCGAGCGTCCTTCGGTGGTGATTGCATACGATTCCCGCCGGTATTCTAAAGTCTTTGCTCTTGAGGCAGCTTTGGTGATGTGCGCAAACGGAATAAAGGCCTATCTCTTTACCTCCCTCAGGCCGACCCCGGAGCTGTCCTACGCGGTACGGAAACTGAAGACCACCACCGGGATCGTTGTTACGGCAAGCCATAATCCTCCGGAATACAACGGCTACAAAGTATACTGGTCCGACGGCGCCCAGATTGTACACCCTCATGATCAGGGCATAATTGATGAGGTGAAAAACGTAAAAACTCCCATCCCCCGGATGGAAGAAAATGAAGCGGTAGAGAAGGGGCTTTTAACCTACATAGACCGGGAAATAGATGACGCCTTTGTGGCGATGGCCAAAAATGTCTCCCTTCGGCCGGAATTGTTCCGGGAGAAAGAGGCCGCTTCTTTTGACCTGGTGTACACACCCCTCCACGGAACCGGAGCCATGCTTGTGGAACGGGTGCTTGGGGAACTCGGTCTGGGAGTGACCACGGTTCCTGAACAGCGGGAACCTGACGGGGAGTTTCCGACGGTTAAATTCCCGAACCCGGAAGAGGCCTCCGCCCTAAAATTGGCCCTGGAACTCGGGAAAAAGGAGAATGCCAATCTGGTGGTGGGGACTGATCCCGATGCCGACCGGATCGGAATAGCGGTACCCCGGGGCAACGGAGAGTATGCCCTCATTACCGGGAATCAGCTGGGTGCCCTTCTGGCCGACTACGCCTTCTCCACCTTGACGGAGCAGGATGCGATGCCTGAGAAACCGTATTTCATTAAGACAGTTGTAACTACCGAACTCCAGGATCTGATCGCCCAAAAATACGGGGTGGAAGTTTACGATACCCTCACCGGATTCAAGCACATTGCCTCAAAGATAAGAGAATTTGAAGATTCCGGCAGCGGCAAGACCTTTATCTTGGGGGGAGAAGAGAGCTACGGCTACATGATCGGATCGGAGGTTCGGGACAAGGACTCCATTTCTTCCACTGTATTGACAGTAGAGATGGCTCTGTACAATCACCTGAAGGGAATGTCTCTTTTAGATCGTCTCGAAGCCATCTACCGGGAACACGGCTTTTTTGAAGAAATTATGATCAGCAAGTATTTCCGGGGTATGGAAGGACTGCCCAAAATGAAGAAGCTCATGGAATCATTCCGGAACAATCCGCCCGCATCTCTGGGCGGACAAAAGGTTACCGAAATAAAGGACTACCTAACCCGTGAAACCATTCGTGTCGCCGAAAACCGCCGTGTCAAAGACATCGAGCTTCCGGCTTCCAACGTGCTGAAATTCCGGCTTGAAGATCAAAGTACGGTCAGTGTCCGTCCCTCCGGAACTGAGCCGAAGATCAAATTCTATGCCTCCTGCCGGAGCAGGAATGACGACCTGGATACCGCCCGGAAGAAGGTGCGGGAAAAACTTGACAAAATAGAACAGGAAATAAACAGCGTACTCGAGAAGGCGGAAGCTTAATCTACCGCTTCCGCTTACGTTTGGCCGCTTCTATCTCGGAAGCGGTCAAATTTATTCTAGGTTCATCGATTTTCCCGGATTCGAACTTTTCTTCTAAATCATCGACAAAGTTTTCTTCCATATTGTAGAGATCATCTTCCAATTTTCCGGACCATACGAGTCTGGTTAGTTCTTCTTCTTTTTCCTGATAAGTCAATAACCGTTTTGCCGTAACTGCGGCGCAGTACCAGCGGATATCATCTGTTGTTATTCCCCGGGCCGTAAATATTTCTTTAACTGTCATAGGTAAAAACTACCAGAGAACCTAAAGCGCGTGAACCCTTAAACCGGCAATTTCCGATGATCCCGTTTTATGTAATTGCTCGTAATAAAACAATTTATAAATTTTAATGCGAATGTGATCACCGGAAATTGCCGCCTGTCGACAAATAATATTGACGAATTTAAAATTTTGGGGTATTCTTAGAATTGACTGGGAGGAAAATTTATGATACTCGAATACGGCTTTTCTGACGCTAGAAGTCAGTTTACCGGCGTAATCGATCAGGTGCAGGATAACCTGCCTCTGCTGATCCGGCGGAGAAAATCAAGCGAAGACGACACACTGCTAATTTCCACCTCATTATTCAGCAGAGCCCTGAAAGATATCGTGAAGGCGGGGTTCAAGACCGATACCATCCTGGAATGTGATGATTCGGTTACGGTTACCCTGGCGCCGTTTAACTTCGGAGCAAACGGAGTGACCAAGGAGGAGGCGGTCGAACAGCTCCTTGAGGATGTAATTCTCTACGCGGAGGAGTTTCTGAGGAACCGGGATGTGTACCTTATGTCGAAGAACCGGCGGGAACACCTTCCCTATATCATTCAGGTACTGCTGTGTCACGATCGGGACGAACTAAAGGAGTTGCTGAACCTTGCCTAAGTTTCAGGAATTATTCGATTATTGTGAGAACTCAGGCTGGGAACGGTTTCGGACAAATAACTACCACTGGTTCCGGAAAGTTCAGGATGACGGTCGGGTACTGATTACGAAGGTGGATCTTACAATGGATAAAGAGATTCCCGATTTTCTCTGGATTCATATCCTGAAGAATCAGCTCCAGATTTCCGAAGTTGAATTCCTGTCCGGAAATTAGGGAGTCCGGGTCTACCGTTTTTCCAGCAGTTTGAGGATGTAAAGCTCGATATACCGCTTCAGCCGGTCTTTCCTGCGGATTTCGCTGAAGGCCTCGTTTATCACCAGACGGTCCGCCATCTCGTGTATCCGCTGTGCCCGGGGCAGGTTAAAACGGAATCCGGAACGTACTTTCCGCATGAAATCCCGTATCAGTGAGTTTACATCCTCCACCAGATTCCGCTTGGCCACCGGATCCAGCAGGGGATTCCATTCTTCCGCCAGTTTTTTTAGGGCGGTGTTTAGATCAGTTTCTTCCTCAAGAAATTCATCTTTCAATTCCTTCAGAGCTTCGTTATAGGTGACTCCCTCCTGACGGGGAGGACCGCCCCGCTCCCGGCCTTCGACCGCTTTGGAGTAGGTATCCGGGGGCGCTCCGCCGTAGTATTTTGCTCCTTTCTCTTTTCCGGTTTTTGCCCGCTTTTTCTTTTTCCGCTCCCTCTCTTTTTTGGGGGGTGAGAAAAGGGCCTTGAAAAAAAGCACTATCTGATGAAGTACCGGAACTGTCTGCCAGAATGGGAGGTGAAGTCTTGCTTCGGATAAAAGTTTCTGCCTGTCAAGACCCAGGATGTTATGTACCGGCTGCAGATTCTTCTTGTCTTTATCAAAAAGGGAAACATAATCATCAAGCGCGGCGCCGTGAAGACGGATTTCTTTCCCCAGGAGAAAGAGGATATTGTAATTGAGCAGTCCCATAAGGAGGGGATCCTCTTCCGTTGCCGCGGTTTCCACAGCCATTTTGAAGAGCTGATCATCTTTCATCTCCGGGAGCCGTTTCTCCTGTTTCAGCAGGTCAATCCATCGATTTAAAATATCTCTCTGATAATAGATTGACGCTTTATCTATCTTTTCGAGGAGAAGTTCGATATACAGATCTTTATAAATAAAATATTCCGTATTGTTCGATGCTTTCAGCCGGATAATATCGGGCAGTTCCTTGCCGGTGCCTTTTGTGTTTTCTTCCAAAAAGGTATGAAGGTGATTCCGGGTATATTTTTTAGTGAGTAAATTCCCCCTGTCGTCCTTGAAATTATAGATATCCGTGATGGTGAACGCGTACGGTTTTTTCCGGAGATTCTGTTCAAGGTTTTTTAAGGAGGTCTGAACATCCTTTTCCCGCTGCACTTTTGCCCGATAATGTACCGTATAGAACCCTATAAAGTATGCTGCCTGAATAAAGGAGTGTTCCTCGGCAAGTTTATCCCTTTTTTTTGCGTAATCCTTTATCACCAGGGAGGACAGCTGGGTCCAGAAGTGAAATGTAAAATCGGTAGGTTCGGTGATGGTATGAACTACTTCCCTGCTTGTGGTGCTGATGGATTTTATAAGATTTTTCGTCGCCACAGACTTAGATCTGAAAATGGAAACCAGCTTCTGCTGCATATAGCTGCCGTTTCGCCCCTGACGCATATACTGTTTTATCTTCTGTACCGATAAATCGAGAAGAGTGGTCGGGATCATACCGGAAGTGACAATCATAGAATTGATGCCTTCCGGGAACTGAATTATTACGAGAGATGTTTCGTCCTCTTTCCCCCGTTCAATCCATTGGACAAAATCGGTCTTTATATTTACCCCGTTCGCGAGTTTATGCGGAATGGGAAACCGGAGACTGTCAGGCTGAGGAAAGGGCCGTTCAGGCTGCAGATTCTGTTTTTCATACTCTTTTTTCAGTAAATTCAGATACACTTCCGTCACAAAGACTTTTTCAGGTACCCCGCCGGAGTATTCAAGCACACAGTGACCGCGGTTTTCCAGCTGGATCAGATGACTCATTACGGTGTCTTTTGTGCGCATCTCCAAATCTTCCAGACTTGAATTTTCTACGCTGTGTTTCGCCGCGTACGTTTTTGCGAATTTAGCAAGATCATCAACTCCAATCTCCGGCGATTCCTTACGGGAATAATGAAGCTTGATAATCTTGTACATATCTTCCGGTGTAGACATTGAAATAATAGTACTTCGCATTCGCGCCCCTTGCAAGCGGCATTTTATTTATATAATGCTGCCGGCAGTAATGAAAATATTGCTTGCAACACCAGGGAAAGAGTACTACTATTTATGGTGTGAAAATTCATAAAAGTTTCGGATTTATACTGCTTGTTGTACTGCTTTTCGGATGTAAGACCGCTGAAGAAGGAGTGGAAATTGTAAGAGAGATAGCTGTTCCCGCGGCTGATGCTTTGGCTTCGGATACGGGTAATGATCCCGAACCCGAGCTTTCTGACCCGCCTTCGGTTCGGAAAGAACTGGAAGAACCTCAGGAACCGGAGCCGGAAGATCCGATTGAGGAAGAGGAGGCATTTACCGTTACCGAGGAGGTTTATAACCAGACATTTTCCGAGGTAGAACAGGTAATCAAGGATTTAAATAATATTATACAGCAGAATGATTTTGAAACATGGAAAACTTTTCTTACCGAACGGTATATTGATGTTATTTCAGATGAAGAAAAATTGAAGGAATTATCAAATAATCCGATACTGAAGCAGGAGAATATTGAATTAAAAACTCTGGAGGATTATTTTAGACACGTTGTGGTACCCGCTAGATCCAAGCCAAGGCTGGATCAGATAGAATTTCTTGATGAAAAAAGGGTGCTGGCGATTACGGTTATCCGTGGAAAGAAATATATTCTATACCAGCTGATTTACCGGGACGGAAAATGGAAAATTACAGTTTTTTAGTAATTGCGTCCTTTTTATAAATAGGTAATACTAAGGAGTATAAGAGCAAAAATCCGGCGGGAACCGATTCAGATAAGGCAGGAACCCCGGTTTTAAAAGGAGTTGGTTTTATGAAACAGAAGCTATCACTATCAAGTAAAATTGTTATGTTAATCTTTCTCTGCTTAATAATTCCCCTTGCTGCTGCGGCACAGGAGGAAGAGGAAGAGGAAGAGCAGGATCTTACGATTGAAGAACTGTATCTCAGTCAAAATGTGGAACTCCAGATTCTTCGGGGACAAGCCCTTTCCGATGACCGGGATATGAAACTTCTGGCCCTGCAGTCTATCCGTTCAATGATCGAAGAGGGCGGTTTATCCTCTGAAAATCCCGGAGTATTGACCGTTTTAGAAGCCCTTGCCAATGAAGGTACCAGAAGGCAGGTTAGGTCCGGGGTAGCTGTTACGAATAACTATCCCATGGTCAGGAAGGAAGCCGCGAATCTTCTCGGTCAGATTGGAGGAGAACGGTCCCGGACGATCCTTTTGGATATTATGGCTAACGACCCGGAACCCATGGTGCTCTCAGAGGCTATTTATTCGCTCGGGGCTATCGAGATAGATGATGACGCGGATGTCGGACAGATGATGGCGACTATCTCGTGGGCTCTGAACAACCAGACCGAAAAGGCCACACCGGATAATAATTTTGCCTACGCGACCTTACTTGCTGTAGAAAAGATTTCTCAGAAAATCGGAGGTATTCAGGACCCGGAAGTAATCAATGCGCTTCTCGGAGTTGCCTCCGGTAATTATATCCGTACCGTGCGGCTAAAAGCTATCGATGTGATTTATGAAATGCGGAAGGGAAGCGGCGGGAAATAAAGCCGGCCGCCTTCGCCGATAGTTATTAAATAAATAGATTTAGAACGAAAGGGCCGTCCCTGACCGGGGCAGCCCTTTTTTATGTGTCTATGCTGGTTAAAGCTTGAATAAAACGCCGATGGAAGCACCGCCCATATAACTCCAATAGTTACCCTCAATTTTGAGAGCAAAGGTATCGGAGAAGAAATAGTTAAACCCGCCGATTGTAGCGAATCCGAATGTGTTAAAACTGTCCCCTGTGTATCCAAAGTCGTAGGAATAGAAATTAACTGCCAAACCAATCATTGTGTAGAAATCAAAATTTTCAAGAAACCCGATTACCGCGTCAGGTTCAAGTTCATTGAAAGAAATGTGAGCTCCCACAAATGCCCCCACGCCGAATGCCGTATAATTGTTCACGAAATTAAACATTCCTCTGGCCGCAACTCCTAAGCTGAAGGGAATTGCATCCCCGATCATCGTATCGAGTACAATAACTTCCGCTCCGGGATACAGGGCAAGACTGAAACCGTACCCGAAACCAACGGTGGCGGAGAGAGCGATGTTTCCGGGATCATACATCGAAGTAGCGAGGTAATTATCCGGATCGTCGTCCACGTCCTGCGAAAAAGCCGGAACTGCTGAAAAGATCAAGACAAATACTAAAATCAGTGTGTAAAACTTTCTCATACTTTTTTCCTCCTGCTATGAGATAAAAAAAATTATCTTCACAGAAAAATATACTATTCCGCGGGATTCATGAATAGGGTACACCCACTTTCCTATTGAAAATTTCATGATTATTTTAATATCAAAGTGATAAAGACGGCACCGCCAGGTGTTATAAAAAATATGAAGGATTGATTATGAGATATAATTTTAAGATTTTGGGATTTATATTAGCTGCATTCGTATTGGCATTAGCGGGATGTGAGGTTATATTTATCGGCCCGTCCGATTCGACCGCGCCGGTAATAAATTCGGTGAGCCACTCTCCGACTACGGCTTATACAAACGAGGAAGTGACCTTTAGTGTCGCTTACAATGAACCCGATTCGCCGGATACCGTGGATGTATCCTGGGATACCGACATGGACGGAAATTATGACGACACCAATTCGATTGTCTACACCACCAGCGGTGCTAAGACAGTATCGGTAAAGGTGACTTCCCGGGGCGGTACAGCCATCCAGGATTATGCCTTCACGATTTTTAAGGCTCCTTCAACCGGAGAAGCCATACTTACTATCGAAAACAGCTCCGGACAGGAGCTCACTCTTTATATTGATAATGCGGAGAAGGGTGAGATCGGCGACGGTGATGTGTATGAATATGTGCTGGATGTGGGAAATCATGAAGTATACGGCGAAAACGCTTTATTTACCTGGGGACCCGAAACGGTAGACCTGGACAGTGACGGACATACCTTCGAATTCTTGCCTCCTTCCGGCCGAAGCGGCAGCAGGCAGGCGGTGACAGGATATTCAGTACACGGCGAGGTGCGCTAAAGCCGTACCGGCATTAAAAAACCGCGTCGGAAAATACCTCCCGGCAGATTCCGCACGGTTTAAATTTGTCGGATCCGTTTTTTAGTATTGCTCCACCTGTATATCATTCTCCACCGATTTTACTCCGGATGTATGAACCGCGGCATCATATATCGTATTTTTATCATACCACGTCGGTACAATACCGGTCAGCATTACCTCTCCGCCATCAATTTTGATTGTGATTTTCCCCAGATGAACATCCGATTTTCTTTTTAAGGATTCTCCGATTTGTTGGGCAATTGAATAATCTTCCTGATTTTCCACTGCGGCAACAACGATTAAATTTTCAACTCCCGATATTCCCGGATTCTGCAGCGCGATCATTTCCGCCCGTTCTTTTTCCCATGGCGTTTTCACGAATCCGTTCAGTGTTATGCTTTCGCTGTTTTTTCGGACGGAGAGATAATCAACCTGTATTTCCGGATCTTCCAGGATCTGATTCACGATTTCATTTTCTGCCGAAGGAAAATCTTGACCGGAATCTTCTTCCTCCACGGTTAACCGGTTGTCAACGGAAAGGACTCCCGGAATGTTGCCCACTTCCCGGCTTATCTCATCTTTCAGCTGAGACAGCTGAACACTTCCGGAGATTACCGCTTTCCGGTCCGTTACGTCTACTGTCAGTCTTGAGATATTGTAATTTCCGTTCATTTCGAGCCGGTCTGTTATGTCCTGCTTTAAATCATTGTCATGTATTGGCATATATCCTCCCTTTTGTAATTAACCTGCAAATTTTATGCCAAGAATTGGGAGTATATTTTGAAAGGCTCTGAAACAGCGCTTTATTCTTCTCCGGAAGGCAGAAAAACAGAAATTCGGGTGCCTTCCAATTCATCCGATTCGATGGAAAGATTACCGTTCATTGTATTTATCATTGCTTTTGCCGTAATTAATCCGTACCCGTATCCGTCCACCTTGATCATCTTGCCCAGAGAGATGATACCGTCTAACGAAAAAAGAGTGTCCGGATCGGTGTTTTTCAGGGTGAGGCTGCCTATTTTGATGCCCACACGAATTTTATTGCCGGGTTCCTGTTCCGTCATAACCCGAATTGTACCGCTTTCCGGACAAAGCATGACAAAATTCAGGAACAGATTAATGAATGCTTTTTTGAATAACGATGGATCGGTGTAGGAGAAGATATCAGGATCGGCATCGATTTCCCAATTCACATTCCGTTTATCCAGTTCCTGAGCCAGGATTTCCCGGATTTCTGAGAGGGAAGATGAAATATTCAGGTTAACCGGGTAGGATTGCTGCAGCGCATCTGAACCCGCGTACCGCCGGTCAATTTCACGGATGAAATAATCGAGTTCCTCAATCTTTTCACTGAGCTGGGTTTTTTGACCATTTTTCAACGATAATATCTCTGCCAATTTTCCTTTTAACGATTCGAGGAATATGGAGAAGAGATAATCTTTCGATTCATTTTCAACACTCAGCTCTTCTTTCTGCTGCCGGATCGAAAGATGGGCTTTTACCCGGGAAAGCACCTCCTCCTGATGGAACGGTTTTGTTATGTAATCGACCCCCCCGACTTCAAATGCCCTTATTTTATTTATGGTATCCGACAACGCGCTCATAAAAATGACGGGGATTTCCCTGGTAAGCTGGTGCTGTTTCAGCGTACGGCAGGTTTCAAATCCGTCTATGTCGGGCATTCGGACATCAAGGAGGATAAGACCGGGCGGGTCCTTCTTTGCCTCCTCAATGGCGTCGCGTCCGCTTTGGAAAACAGACACGTCGAAGTCGAGTTTGACTAAATAATTGTAAAGGACGCTGAGATTTATTGGATTATCATCAACGATGAATATCGATTTTCGGACTGTATGTTCCTGCATTTCATGTCTCCCTTGGCAAATTTTATACATTTTTTACATCAGGATTTGGAAATCCCGAGGGCAAACGGAAGCTGATACGTATTCCCTCTTTCGGTGAGCTGTTAAAACTCAAGGATCCGCCGATCTTCTCCGCGAGTTCGCGTGAAAGAAGAAGTCCCATCCCTGTTTCCTTTCCTTTCACTGTTTCTATCTGCTTAATTTCTCCGTTTTCACCATAGGCCACGGTAATCCGTTTATTTTTTGGACCCCTAAGCTGCTCCTGTACCGTAAAGGAGATCTCTTCATTCCCGTGTTCCGCTTCAACGGTAAGGACCGATCCCTGATCCGCGAACCGGAGCCCGTTCAGAAGTATGTTCCGGACAATAGCATGAACCAGTTCCCGGTCCGCATATATAAGGGTGTCCGGAGGAACGGTGTTTTTCACATCGATTCGGGAAGAATCTATGTGGTTGTGCAGCAGTTCGAGCGTTTCCGCTGTGCAGTCATATAGATCAAATCTCTTAGGGCTGATTGCGATGTTTTCCATCTGAACTTTTGTCCAGTCCATCAGATTATCCATAAGGATCTTTGATTGTACCGCTTTCCGGGTCAATTCAGCGGAAGCTTTCTTTAAAGAATCTGGGAGGTGCCTGCTAGAATTAATTTCCCCGGCCAGACCGGTTATTTTCTGCAGCGGCGTGTGGATGTCTGATGCAATAACCGCAAGCAGATAGTTCTTCTGTTCATTCAGACGCTCTAGTTCCCGTTTCTGGTTCTTTAGGGTCAGCTGAGTCTTAATCCGGGCCAAAACTTCTTCGTGCTGAAACGGTTTGGTTATAAAGTCAACTCCGCCGGCTTCAAAGCCTTTAACCTTATCGACTGTGGTGGTTAAGGCGCTTATGAAAATAATAGGAATATCTTCGGTATAGGCATCGCTCTTTATCCTGCGGCATAATTCGAATCCGTCAACTTCGGGCATCATAATATCTAGAAGAATTATGTCCGGGAGTTCCGTTTTGACCGCTGTCAGTGCTTCCTCAGGGTCCTGGAAAACCGAAACCCTTGGATAATAATTGGTCAAATAGTTATACAGAACTCCCAGGTTGATCGGATTATCGTCGATGATAAAAATCTGCTCATTGTGGTCAGCTGCAGTATAAGTTTCAGCTAAAGCCATAATCTCATTACTCCATTCATTTTTCTTTACTGCTGTACGCCTGAATCTTGTTGTACAGCGCCTTTCTGCTGATACCGAGAATATCAGCCGCTTCATTCTTTTTGCCGTTTACCTTTTTCAGCGTCGCTTCTATCAGCTTCCGTTCCACCGCCTCAATTGGACTGCCCACTTCGATAAGCAGGATGCTTGAATCGGTCGAGTTATTTACGATTAAGTCGGGGAGATCTTCTTTTCCTATTTTGTCCTTCGTAGCGGTAACAGCCAGCCGGATCATAGTATTTTGCAGTTCCCGTACGTTTCCCGGCCATGGATAATTCAAAAGGATGTTTTCAACCTCTTCTGTAAGGGGGAGAAATTTTTTATTAAACTCATCGCAGTACTGTTTCAAAAAGTGGTTTGCTAAAAGGAGAATGTCGTCTCCCCGTTTTCTTAGTGGAGGGAGTGATATTGAAAAAACGTTAAGCCGGTGAAAAAGGTCCGCTCTGAACTTTTTATCCTTAATTGCCGCTTGAAGGTTTTCGTTGGTCGCGGCAATTAACCGCACATTGGTGCGGAGGAACCGTTCACCTCCAACACGCTGGAACTCCCTTGATTCGAGTACTCTGAGAAGACTGATCTGAGTATTTGTACTCATGGTGCTTACTTCATCAAGAAAAAGGGTTCCTTCTTCAGCTATTTCGAACTTACCCTTCTTTCTGTTCATGGCTCCGGTAAAGGAACCTTTTTCGTGGCCGAAGAGTTCGCTGGAGATCAATTCCGGCGCTATAGCCCCGGTATTAACCGCTACAAAAGGACCTTCCCGTCTGCCGCTTAGTTTATGAATATTCTGAGCAACCAGGTCTTTTCCTGTACCGCTTTCGCCGGTAATCAGCACGGTCACCTCAAGCGGCGCTATCTGCTCTACCGCCGAAAAAACCTTTTTCATCTCATCGGATTCGCCAATAATACTATTTTTCATGCTGCTCCCGGTAGGGTTTCTCTATATGCGTCGATTATGATTTCTCATCATAATATATTGAATAATTTCTAGATGGACAATCAATAAAAAATTCGGTACTAATTTAGGAGGAGGTAAATAGATGAAAAGAGCGATTATTATTATTACGAGTGTTTTGATGATTGCCGTTTTAGCCGGCTGTATGACCCACACCCATGTGGTAGGCGGGGGAGCCCAGACCGGAGATACGGTAGCAAGCCGACAATGGTACATCCTCTGGGGGTTGATGCCCCTCAATGAGGCCGATACCAGCGCGATGTCCGGAGGCAGTTCAAACTACACAATCGTAACTCAGATCGGCGGTGTAGATTGGCTTATAAACATGTTTTTGGGTTCTTTTTCTATCGTAACCCGGACAGTTACAGTAACGAAGTAGCCAAATCATGAATTATTTTCCAGGCTGCAAACGGCAGCCTGGAATTTTAACCGCCTTCCAAACTTAAGGATTACAACATGAAAATAAGCATCTGTTGGCTGACTGCCGCAATTATTTTTTTATTCGCCGCCGGCTGCAGCCGGGAAGATACGGATAATGAAGACGGTCCGGTTTTTAACGTTCAGGAAGAATTCCTCGGCGAAGAGTATACCAATGCTTCTAAGACATGGTCGTTCAGGCTGCCCGCCGGCTGGTCTCCCTTAACGGCTGAAGAAATGGATGCGTTCGAGGAGGGGATAGCACCGTACATAGAATCGTACCCGTATCAGTTCAGTATCCGGAACATATATCTATCGCCGAAAACGGGGAGTTTTGCTTATATTGCATCCCTTCCTTTACCGCCGGAAGAGGCTGCGGATGTGATTCAAAAAGAGGGGCAAGATACCTATTCCAGCATCGCTTATGATACCTTTCCGGTAAACAGAGTCGAGGTCACCCAGTTCCGGCTCTCCACCCCCGATCTTGTGGATTACCGGCTGATATTCCAGGTCTCCGACATGACTTTTCAAATAGATTATGTACTGCCCCGATCAACTTTCGATGAAGAGATCCGAAAGCTCGAATCATCCATCGGAACGCTTGAGACTTTACGCTGAGTATATTCTTTTACCTTCCCCGTAAACGCTTACCGGATAACAGGTCATATCAAAGGGATCACCGTTCCAGCCGGTAAAGGAGGCCCATTTCCCCGCTTCCAGGGTGCCCAGGATGTCATCTATCTCCAGTATTTCCGCGTTTTTCCGTGTTATTATATTGACCGCGTCTTCTTTACTCATGCCAAGTCTGATAAACCATCGGAGCTGATGAAGCAGCATATTCTGCAGAATGACCGGGTGATCGGTCATCAAGCCGAATTCCACTCCTGACGAAAGCAGATGTTTCGCGTTCTTCCAGTGCTCGTGTTTCAGCTCCACCTTGTACGCAAGTGAATCCATGGGTCCGTAAACGACCGGAATTTTTCTCCGTTTAAGTTCACGGAAGATATATGGATCGTGCACATCCGATGTATGTTCCACCGTAATTCTAAGATTGAACTCGTCTACCACCCGGAGCAGCGACGCAATATCGTCGATCTTATGAACATGAACCCGGAACCGCTCCTCTCCCTTAAGAAGGGACAGGATCACCTGTTCCGCCGCGGTGTAGGTGATATCATCTTTGCCCTGTTCTTCCTTTTCCATTTTCTGTTTGACTTCAATTAGTTTCTCTTTGAGTATAGAGATTGATCCCATCCGGGTGGTGGCCCGGGTACCTTTCCACGATTTAGTCGACATCGGGTTGTATCCCAGTGCCCCTTTTATCCCCGCCCGGCGGATAAGGGCGTCGGTGGTGGTTTTTCCGTAATTCCGGATGACTGCCGATTTTCCTCCAATTAGATTCCCGCTTCCCGGGACTACACAGGAGTAAAGCACGCCGCTTTCGATAGAATAACTGAAGGAGGTATCATCCATCTGGATGGAATCCAAGGCATCGGCGTATGCCAGAATTGAATCCATCTGTTCATTAGCTTCCGCTTCAGCGCCCGGTTCGCCGGCCCGGATCATACCGATATGACAGTGGGGATCGATAAAAGCCGGAGTCACACACTCGAACTTTTCCGCTGCTCCGTCGGCACTGCCTTTTTCAATTCCTGTTATTTTTCCCTTATCAAATAAAATAAGGGAATCTTTAATAACACCTGATCCTGTATAAATCGTGTTTGCGTATATTGTTTTCATGGGAATAAATACTATGGTGAATTGTCTATATATGCAAGCAGATCCCGGTATTCCTGCGGTATAAAGCGGTTGGCGGAGGATGGTTCTTATTACTATATTCAGAATATGGGACAAGATAATAATGAACAGCTGTATCAAAGGCAGCGTGAGGCAATGGTAGAGAATCAGATCAAAGGGCGGGGAATAACCGACACGAAAATTTTAAACGCCATGAGGCAGGTACCCAGACACCTGTTCATGCCTTCCGGGGCCCGTGAATCAGCATATCAGGACAGGCCGGTACCGATCGGGCATGGGCAGACTATCTCCCAGCCGTACATTGTGGCCAGGATGATCGATCAGCTTGAACTAAGGGGCGGGGAAAAAATCCTGGAGATCGGAACCGGTATGGGGTACCAAACCGCTGTTTTAGCCGAAATCGGAGAAGAAGTCTACAGCGTGGAACGGATACCCGAACTAATGAAACGGGCGGAGCAGATTTATGAGCGTCTCGGGATAGATAATGCCATACTCAAAACGGGGGATGGAACCAAAGGGTGGCCAGAATACGCTCCGTTTGACCGGATAATCGTCGCCGCGGCAGCTGAAACCATTCCGGAAATACTCAAGGAGCAGCTCGCCGTGGATGGTATCATGATAATACCCGTCGGGAGGCATCAATTCGGTCAGCAGCTTTACCGGATCCGCCGGAACAGCGAGCAATCGTTTACAACAGAAACACTGGACTATGTAGCATTTGTGCCCCTTATACCGGACAAGGAGGGATGATATGCCTGAATTACCGGATGTCGAAATATTCAGAAAATACTGGGAAAAAACATCACAAAACAAGAAGATTACTGATATTGAATATGGCGCGGACCGGGTAATCAGGAGCAGCCGATCCGTTATATCCCGGTACTTTAAAGGTACCGAATTCGCTGCAAATCTAAGAGTTGGGAAACATTTGTTCGTGCAAAATGATCGGCAGAAATGGCTGCGGTTTCATTTCGGGATGACCGGTTATTTTGATTCCGGAAAAAAGGATGATGATTTTGAATACGGGCAGCTCATCTTCACTTTTTCCGGGGGTACCAAGACTGCGTATATTAATAAGAGAAAGCTGGGTAATGTGATGATTGTCGATAGTCCCGATAAATACCTGCAAGAACAAAATCTCGGACCTGACGCGATGGAGACGGACCCCGGCACTTTCGGTGATCTCATTTCCGGCAGAACCGGTTCACTAAAAGGAACCTTGATGAACCAAAACGTGATTTCCGGATTGGGAAATGTTTATACCGATGAGATTCTGTATCAGGCCGGGCTTCATCCGGAAAAGCCCGCGGATGAACTAACCGAAAAGGAACTGCGGGACCTTCATGCAGTTATGTCCCGGGTATTAAAGACCGCCATCCGGAATGGGGCTGATCCCGGCTCTTTTCCCGGTACCTACTTGACAGCACACAGAAATGAAGGTGATCCTTGTCCAAAATGCGGGGGTGGAATCAGGAAAATCAAAGTATCCGGCAGGAGCACCTATTTTTGTCCAAAATGCCAAAAGAAATAATCCTCCATTTGATTTCCCGGATGCGGAACATTACAATTCTTTTTAGATGAAAGATGATGATGATTATTCCGGTCTGATCAAAATCGGCGGATGGAAGTTTAGTATAAACGAAAAAAGATTTGACTTTTCTTCTCAGGCAGCCGCCATTTTTGGAGGCATCGGAGCTGTAACTACAGATTCGGTCAACTTCCTGGATGAACTGATGCATCCTGCTGTAAAAAAAAAGGTGATCGGACACTTCCTCCACATGCACCGAGAGGGGATCTCCGCGCCTATTGAGTTTACCATCACCCGGAAGGATGGAGAACGCCGGGTGCTGTATGCTGTCGGTGATTCGGGAGATTCCGTACCGGAAAATTCTGATGTATTGACCGGTATTGTCTGTGACATTACCGGAATCAGGCAGTCCGCTACAGACCTGGAGTTCGAACTGGCCGTAAACAAAGCGGTCGCGGGGCTTTCCCAGCGGCTGATCGATCCTAAATATTCTTTCGATTCTATCGCATTGGCGGTATTGGATTATGCCAAGGAGCTGACCGGCAGCAGTCAGGGATTTGTGGCATCCATAGACAACGAGGACAAACGGCTCAACATCCACACGTTTACTTTCATGATGAAAATCTGCAGGGTCCCGGAAAAGGAAAAGACGGTTGAGCATATCCGGACCCGGAGTCTTTTAGAACGTTCCCTCCTAACCGAAGCGGTTTATCAGAAACAGCCGCTCATCATTAACAATCCGGCGGGCCATTCGTCATTCCACGGTATACCCAAAAACCACATGCCGCTAGAACGGCTTCTGGCTGTACCCTGTATGATTGGGGAGGAGGTGGTTGGGGAAATACTCCTTGCGAATCCTCCCCGGGCTTACACTAAACGGGATGTTCTGGCATTAAAGCCGGTATCGGAACTGTTCGGTCTCTTTATTGAACGGTTCAGGATGGAAACGGAACTTACCCGCGCGAAGGAAGCGGCGGAGCGCGCAAACCGGGCGAAAAGCCAGTTTCTCGCGAATATGAGCCACGAGATAAGGACCCCCATGAACGGGATAATTGGAATTGCCGATCTTCTGCGGGATACACCGCTCAACGGAGAACAAATAAATTACTTGAAGCTGCTTAGAGAGTCCAGCGATGTTTTACTGGAATTAATAGATGATGTCCTGGATCTCTCCAAAATTGAAGCCGAAAAAATTGACATCAACATAGAAGATTTCGGAATCAATAAACTGCTCGACGAGGTTTACCGTCTTACCAAAATGCGGGCGGTATCCAAAAATATCGTTGTTAAATGCGTTAAAGATGATGATCTGCCGGAAATAATAAAAGGTGACCCCGGCAGAATTCGCCAGATCCTGCTCAATTTTACCAGCAATGCCGTAAAATTTACCCATCAGGGAGAAGTTATAATTTCCGCGGAATACAGAAGCAGGGATGGGGAGATTGATTCCATCCGGTTTGCCGTTCGGGACACCGGGATCGGGATCGAAAATGAACTTTTAGAGCACATCTGGGCCCCCTTTTCCCAGGGTGATTCATCAAGGGGAAAACAATACAAGGGAACCGGACTAGGACTGACCATTTCCCGGAAGCTTGCGGAAATTATGGGAGGTACCACCGGAGTTGTCAGCCGGATGGGAAAGGGATCCGAATTCTGGTTCGAAATCGGGTTGGATGGGGTTTCGGAAGATACTGTTGAAATGAAATCGGAAATGCCGATGAAGCCGGAAGAAAAAAGATCACTGAAAATACTTGTTGCCGAAGATAATTCGGTAAATCAGTTGGTTATCAAGGGGCTGCTTAAGAAACTGGGGCACTGGACAGAAATTGTTGATTCAGGAATGGGGGCGGTGAATAAACTGATGGAATCGGATTACGATCTCATTTTTCTCGACCTTTTTATGCCCGGGATTGACGGTTTTGAAACCGCAAGAAGAATACGGGAGGCGGGAATCAAGATTCCCATTATTGCTCTTACGGCCGATATCCAGAAAGGAATACAGGATCGGTGCGCGCTATCCGGGATGGACGGATATTTATCCAAGCCCATAAGCGGAATTGATGAACTGGCGGCAAAAATTTCCGAGGTTTGCGGAAGGGAAGGGCAGACCGCGGACTGAACCGCCGCGGAATGCCCGCCATTGCCGTTATTCCAGTACGATAAAGGCGTCAGGATCAACAACCCGGAACGTGAACGATTCGGTAAAGTACAGGTATACCGATTTCGTGTCGTCCGTTTTATAACCGATGGACAGGTCTTGTCCCAATATCAGTTCTATATCTCCGCCGCGGAGTGACGTTAGTATACATTTGTCGGCAAACGTGCTCATGATAACCGGTCCGCCGATAATCCCTTCAATGTGCTGTTTCAGGGGAATTCCGTCAACTTTGCTTGAGATATACTGCCACGCGTCGGAGGTGACTAAGAAGGCGTAAGGTCCCTCCACCATACCGTTTATCAGCGTATACATTCCCTTGGACACCGACGTCACCATATCCACATACTGGTCCCCCATGGAAATAGCTTCCTGCGCGGTACTGCCGCTTAATCCGGGAAAATCGATATGTTTAAGACCTTTAAAAATCGATTCCTCTTCAAATTTGGCTATCCGGTAGGCTGCTTTCTGAAGCGGATCAAGATCGATATCTACAGCACCCCGAACTGCGTTATCCAGTTCCCATTTATTCAGCTCGAACGGAACCCGAACTTCAATAAGCGGGAGTACTTCGTTTATTCCGTAGGTCAGCTCCTCATCATTCTGCTTATCCGGAAGGTGAAGTCTGCCTTTTGGAACTGCCGCGTAATCAATTCCGTACGGTCCTTTGACATCTGCGATTTTCCGGACGGTTAACAACGTTTTAAACACTTTTTTCGCCTGGTCATCTATTTCGTCCCAGGCTTCCTGAGAAATGGGGGCTAATGATCTTCTTAAGAAATCCATTTTCGTCTCCTTTACTTTTTTAAACTGCCTATTCCGAGGTCACCGCTTCCAGATGTTTCGTCACCGGTATCTTCATCTTCTTCAATTTCGGTGATCGGTTTCTCGGTAAAGAGGTACGTCTTCATGGCGTCATTCCATTCCGGAAAATTGCGTCGAACCCATTCCAGGGTCATAACCGCGTGTTCAATTTCTTCATCCCGGTTGTGGGCCATCACCTTTTTGAGCTCCGGGTCTTTTGACGCAACGACCCGCTGGTTGTACCAGTCGATCGCGTCAATTTCTTCCTTGATGCTGTTCAAAGCTCTAGTGTAATTACGGGTTTTTTCATCCAGATCTTCCACTGGTTCATGATAATAATCTGACATTCGATTCCTCCTCTCTCTCTCTCTCTCTTTCTCTTGGTTAAAAGTAGTAAATGTTGCTCCCCGGGGCAAGAAAAAAAGGGCCGCGATATCCGCGGCCCTTATCCTAGACTGATTTTAATTTATATCTTACATCCCGTTTTCGATACAATCGAGTCTGTTTTCTTCTTAAGCTGATCCGGAATCGCAAGTATTTCATCGGTCGCGCTGTTCATCTGATCGTACGCGGATTTAATATCGTTGTGATAATCCTCCACTTTATCAACTATCTTCTCAAGTTCATCGATCTGGGGAATTGAGGGAAACTTGATATTAAGCTTGTCCATGAGCGGATTAAGCAGTTTCTTGGCCGCCTTCTTTACAACACCGGTAGATGAATCCACAGCCTGCGCAACAGTGTAAGTGCCGACAAATGGAACCTTTATCTTTTTATCCAGCACTTTCTTTATTTCTGAGGTTACACCGTCAATCTTGTCCAGGGGATCCATTATTTTTTTCATACCGCCCTTAACGTTGGTAATGATTGCTACGGACGACGCGAGAATTTTCAGGCTTGCTTCAGTGTCATCCTGTACTTTATTCACTTTCTTTAACCCGTTGTTGAGCTTATCCATTATCTTATTGATCTCTTTTACATCTTTTTCTACTTCAGAGATGATCTTGGGATCCTCCACCTGGAGCATACACTGGTTCAGCCGCGCTGTGGTCGAGGATATCTGGACGAGGCTTGTCTTGATTTTGTCCATAGTATCAACAACTTGGTCGACCCGTCCCTTTACCTTACCGATCATTTCCCGGCTTGGTGTGATATACGGTTTCTGAAATTTTTTCGTCTTTCCGGAAACAGCTTTTACCGGACGGTGAACCTGATCGAGCAGTACGCCGGTGCTGCTAAACACGGGGCCAATATAAGGGATGCTTCCCATGGGACTCATAACGGTACCGATGGTCATCATTTGTCCGTCGAGCTGGATAATTTTATCCGAAACATAAAACAGATCTTCTACTCCCTTGTGTCCGTCGTTTACTAGTCCGGAGAAGGTAATGATCCGGGTATTGGTTCTGTCAAACTCGGACTGGGTTGTTTTAAGCTTCACCTGCAGTATGATGAGCTGCCGGGAAACGTAAACCCGCCGTTTCCGGGGTTCGGTGTCTTTGTAATCCGGTATCCATTCCTGCGCCGATTTATAAGATGCCACAGCGGCTTTAAGGTCGTTATCATTGGTTAGAGAAGCCGCGAGCTTGTTCCCTTCCTGATAGTAGTACTCCGCGATGGATACGGTGATGGTTTCTTTATTCTGAATGGCCTTTGGATAAGCTGAGTCCCATTCAAGTGCAGTCACGTAGAGTCCGTGAGCTTCAATCATGTCATCGACTGTGCCTTTTCTGGCGGCAGCCTCTCCCTGGGAAGTGTAGATGACGGCGATCTTGTGTTTTGACACCTGTATCCCGTCGGTGGCGCCTTTATTTTCTTTATTGTATTTAAGGGCGGTTTTAAACAGGTCGATAGATTCCTTCAAGGTGTCTATCGTATTTTTGGACTGCTCGGTCATTGCTAAATTGTAGTAGGCGGTTGATATTTCAAGTTTGATTTTTGCTGCGCCGTCAGAGGCTGCCTTGTTGCCCTTATCGTATTTAAGCGCCAGATTGTAGCCTTTGAGTCCGGCAAGCAGCGGTTTCGGCAGTGTCTGTCCGTGCAGATTGGCGGCCCAATTGGAGAACTGAATGGAAATATCTTTTTTATCCTTTGTCTGTTCGGCTGAACCGTCTACGGCAAATTTACTGACAACTTTATCGAGATGTTCTTCCGCCTGATCAAGATTCCCCGATCCGATAGCACTGTATCCTGATTCCAGAAAAACTTTCCTTGCTTTTACCCTGGTAACCTCAAGATTCGGTTTATAATCCTTTATGGGAGTCGACCATGTCCATCCCTTGATTAGTCCAAACAGCTTTTTTCCTTTAACAAGGGGCTGACCGACTTCTTCTAAGTTGCCGTAGAAGACAATAAGATTCCGGTAAATGTCGAATTCCCGTTCCACGGTTTTGAGATCTCTCGACATTTTACTGGATGTTAGAAATGCTTCCAGGTTTGCCAGATGTTCTTCCGCGGTTTCCTTGATTAGTGCTTTCGCCTTATCGTAATCGGGATCCAATACCAGAGCTTCAGACGCGTACCTAAGGGCGCCGTCGGGACGCTCCGCTTTAAGTTCATCTTTTGCCTGGTTTAAATTGCCTTTTCCCACAGACGCACAGCCGGTGATGGCCAGAACAATCGCGAGAAAGATTAGTGCTTTAAAAAATTTTTTTGTTTTCATGCCGCTCCTCTTTTCAATTATTTTTTATTGCTGATAAAAAAACTATAGGAGACAAAGCTTAAATCAGGTTTAAATTTGCGAAACTCTCCAGGTATAATAGACTGAGTATTGTAAAGCGGAAAATCACGGGGATGTTTAAGGAATATTTAAAGAGAATATGTAATGATAGAATAGGAAGCTGTACCGGAGGAAATATGAACAGTGAAAAAATATTGGTTGTAGAAGATAATAATAGATTGAGGAAACTTGTTGTAACGGCGCTTGGGGAAGAAGGGTATAACGTGTTTGAGGCCGATTCCGGAAAACGGGCGTATGGTCTGCTTAAGCAGGAGTATCTCGACATGGTGCTTCTGGATATCCGGCTTGGCGATCTCAGCGGTATTGATATTCTTAGAACGATCCGCCGGCAGGATGAAAATTTGCCGGTAATAATAATATCATCCATAAATGACCGTCATGTTAAAGTCGACGGGTTTGATATCGGCTGTGACGATTATATAACAAAGCCTTTCTATATTGATGAGATGCTCAGCCGGGTAAAGCGGCTGTTAAAGCGGAGTAAAAAGGTCAACGGATCTAAAACCGTTATCACCAACCGGATTACAAGCGGACCGTTCGAGCTGGATTTTGAAACCTTTACCGTGTTTAAAAACCGTAATCCTGTCCCCATGAGGAAGAAGCTGTTTGATTTGCTTTATTACTTTATCGATCATCAGGACATCGTGCTTTCCAATGAAACTATCTTTACCCAGGTATGGGAGGACGGAGAAGACATGAATGAAAACAGTCTGTATGTTCATATAAGGCATCTGAGGAAGCTGATAGAAGATGATCCGTCTAAGCCGAAATACATCCAGACTGTGAGGAAACTCGGTTACAAGTATTCCGTTGCCTGAATTTTCCGGCCGGGGAGCTGCAGCCGGATGGTCCGTCTGTCCGGCATGACAGTAAGGTTTCCGCCGAGTTCAGCAGTAACGGTCCGGTCCGCCGAGATTGATTCATGGTCGTCTTCCGGTACTGGTGATTCAAGAGAGAATTCCACGGAGCATCCCGTGTCGGTTTTTTGTGTTCTTACCTGGATGTTGCCGTTTTCTTTGGTAACAGAAATAATACGGCATAAAAGATCGGTAATCACAATCCGCGTCAACGATTCGTTTCCTTCAGTTACCGTTAAGGCAGTACTGTCGAGGTCGGTATGAAGAAGGATGTTTTTAACACTGATCCTGACCCGGAGATTCAGGATTACTTCATGAACCAAGTCATTTAGGCTGAACGTTTGGCGCAGAAGGTTTTCGGGTTTTTTTAGCAATCTGTCCAGTTCCTTCCGTTCCCGGTAAAACTTTTCTTCTCCGGGAAGATGATGAAGTTCCATATCTTCCAGCAGCCGGTTGTTGTGGTACAGTACGGCATTCTGTTTCCGGTTGTTTATCTGGAGTCTCTGGACGTAAAGGATGATGCGGTTATAAGATATCTTTAACACGATAAAGGCGGCCGTTAAAAAAAACAGTGCCAGAAGCCCCCCCTCTATAACGACCCGTTCCGCGGCATGCCACATCTCCGCTTTTACAGCGGGAGTATCCCGCTGGACTAAAAGATAGCTCTTCCAATTATCAAGATAGGTTCCCCAAATAATCCCCCCGGAAGTGCCGGTCAGGTCCACGACCGTTCCGGCGGAATTGCCGCCCTGCCTTCGGATCGATTCCATTGCCTGATATCTCCAGGATTCAGGCAGCCCGGGAGAATTTCCGGCAAGGAGTTTGTGATCATCCGAATACACCAGCCTGCCGTCAAGCCGGAGGATGTAAAAAGATAGATCACCCGCTCTGTTCTGAATAAGGAATCGGGATGAAAAATCCTGGATTTCGAATCCGCATCCCGCCAATCCCAAAAAGGAGCCCCCGGAGCTTGTCAGCGGTATATTGATGTATATCTCTGTCCGTCCGTTTTCCGGAAAATACCATGAATCGATGTTTATGCCGCTTACTTTTTCCCTGAATAGGTAATACCATCCGTCCCTTTCCCAATTATTCCTGGAAAGAGGTAGAACTGTACCGGCTGAGTCATAATACGTTTCGCTGATATCGCTGACCATACTCGCGTTCATAGCCCCGTGACGGGAGCGGATCTTTTCCATAAATTCCGTCAGGACCGGAACATTTTCTTCGCCCTGGAGTATCCAGTCAACCAGGAAATCATCCCGGAGCAGGTCTTCTCCTGCCTGCAAATAAAGCCCCGCGGCGGCATCGAGTTTTGCCGCGGCGGCGAGACCCATAGCAGGAATTTCCCGGTCCATGATAAACTCTTTTCTGTTCAGAGCTTCCTGATATGCCTGATGACCGGTAAGCATGAGAAAGCCTACGGCAATCGCGGCAATCATTATAGTGAGAGGCCGTATTTTTTTCTCTTTCATTTTACATCTTCCAACTGTATCGACAACGGAACGGTCAGCCGGAAACATGCTCCTTCGGCAAATTCCCGGTATTCCAGATCACCGCCGTTCATCCTGGCGAGCTCTTTCGCGACATAGAGCCCAAGCCCCGTGGATGATTCACCACCGGTCGGCTGAGTCGACAGCGGTTCGAACCTGCTGAAGAGCTTCCCTCTGTCCTCCCGGGAAATTCCCGGTCCTCTGTCCCGGACATCAATCTTTAGAGGATCTCCGGGAACTATCGCCAGAGAAATCCCGGTGCCGGGAGGTGAAAATTTGACCGCGTTATCCAGTAAATTATAAAGGATCCCCCGAACTGCGGTAAAATCTCCCTGTACGGTCGGGAAGGCTTCCGGTATATCCATGGTAAGGGTCTGCTGTTTCATCTCGGCTTTTTTCGCGATATCACGTCTGAGGGTGCCTAATACACTTTCTAAGTCCATTTCTTCGATCAGCAGGGTATGCCGTCCGTCGGCTATCCGGAATGATATAAGGATATTCTGAACAATATCGTTTATTTCCTGAGATGAAGCACGTAAGTCTTCCACAATCTCATCTAGAGCATCCAGATTAACTAAGTTTTCCAATTCCCGCACCCTGTTGATCAGGAGGGTGAGGGGAGTATTCACGTTGTGGGTCAAGAAGTATAGAAAGACATTCTTTTCTTTTTCCGACCGGGCGAGCTGGCTGTTGTGATGGATAACTTCTTTTAGTTTTGATAACGTCTGAACCCTCAAAAGCAGCTCTGAGCCATCGAAGGGAATGGTCAAAAAATCATTTACCCCCGCGGCATATCCTTTTCTCATGAGGTAATCGGCCTGAAAACCGGCAATCATAAGAATAGGCAGTTCGAGCATATTATGGTTTCCCCGGATGATTCCGCAAAGGGTAAAAGCCTGCTCTCCTGTCGATGCCGGTTCGATGAGCAGTACATCGATATCACCTTTAGCCGCTCCATGTATCACCTGATACATATCTTCCGCAATAGCCGGAGCGAATCCCTCCGATCTAAGAATCAGAGCGGTCCGTCGCGCGCTCTCTTTATCTGAATCGAATATCCACACATTGGCGTATGCCGATTCCGTGCCGGGAAGGTGTTCCGGTTCTTTCTCTTCTATATAAGGATCATTTTCGGGGGCGAGACGTTTCAGTTCCTTCCCCATTATCTGTTTACAAGCCGCGACTTCCCTGTAAATTATCTTTGCCGCGGACGTTATTCCGGGATCACTGAATTCTTTCTGCAAAAGCCTAATTCCGGCTATCGCGCCGTCCAACGGTCTTCTCAGTTGCTGATTGATATGCTTGAAAAGTGAGATCCTGAATTCAGCAAGTTTTTCAAGCTGTGATGTTGACTCTTTGTTTCCACCGGGAATATCTGTATCGGCTGCTGTATCTAACCGGAAACCGGCATCACGGTGCAGTTTTAACAGAGTAATTGAAATCAGGATGACCGAACCGAGAAGACCGAGAAACTGAGGTGAACTCTGCGTTGTAAAGCGGAATTGAAAAAAACCGGCTAATATATCCAGAAGCATCATGGCTATCCACGGAGTAAAGGAAAGCACAATCCAGAATACTACCTTATCCCTGCGGCGGATTCCTCGGAAAATTCCGGCTCCGGTGATAACAAGGATGATCAGGGACAGCAGATTAAGTATGTCCGCCATAAGGTACGGTACCGCGAACATGCTTGTGAGTGCTGTGATCAAGGCGGCGGCCCATCCGGTTAACAGCATTAGTTTAAGACCTTTGGTTAGGTGGGGAGCCAAGAGAAAAAGGGCAAATACAATTGATGCAGTTATGTTGAAAAAAATGCTTAGTGGAAAAAGCCATTCCGGATAGGTAAGCGGCGAAATTAGAAGCAGGAGAAGCCGGCTCTGCCGGAGGGAGAAGAAAAACACACTGGCGGTTACCATCGCGGAACCTAAAAATTTCTTCTGCCGGAGGATGATGCCTGCCAAAAGCTGGAGCAATATCAGCCCCAAGGCTGCTCCGTAGGTTAAACCCAGCCTTCCCCGGGATCGGACGACCCACGAAGAAAATGATACCGATGTTGTTACTTGCGGATCAGCAACGATTCCCCGGGGGCCGTGATATTCAATTATAAAATTCTCTTTTGAATTGGCTGGAATAGTGACTGGAAATACCGCGGTTGTGTGGTGTACCGGATACTGTGACGGAGGAACAATGTCACCATGCCGATGAACAGTCACGGCACCTAATTCTGACGGTTCGAGCAGTTCGGTATAGTAATTTCTTGATTCATTAAATATCAAATATTCACGGTCTAGAAAACCGGTGTTCTTAATTGAAATCCAAAGATAAACAAACTTTGCGTCACTGAACTGCTTTTTTCCGGTAAACGGTATATAAGATAAATTCCTGCTGCGCAGTTCCATAGAGGAGAGCCGTTTTGTCGATACCGTATACCACATATCCGTTTCGGCCGTTCCGGGCCTTTCAAGTTCCGGTTCCGCCGAGAAGAATACCGCTCCCAAAATAATAGCGAGAATAATTCCCGAAGAAAGGAGAAGTACCGAAGAGAAGGTAATTTTCATAGTATTCATTCTAAAACCTATCGGCGGTTATTTCTTGATCTTTCTGATATCCATCAAGACTGGTGAGCAGATTATCCAGATCCTCTTTTTCCGCGGTCATAAACTTAATCAGCAGCGGGATTCTTCTGCTCCCGTAATCGCCGGTACTAAAAATCGATGACAATTTCGCGGCAATGACTTCGCAGTCTTCCGGTTTTGTATGAGGGAAAATGATGAGAAACGAATTGTCGGAAAGTCTCCCCAATATATCCACCGTCCTGATCGTATTTTTTAATCCCTGTATAAAATCCAGGACCGCGCTGTCCATTCCGTCATATCCATGATGATGAATTACCTCTTCACAGTTGGTAATTTTTACAGTGATGGCTGAGGTGATGTGGTCATACCGGCTGGAAAGGGCCATTTCTTCGCGGAAGCGTTCGATTATCGCTTTCCGGTTGAAGCAGGCTAATTGCGGATCCATCACGCTCAGTTCCTGAATTGTTTTTTCTTTTTTAATCAGTTCCTCGGTCATCTCGCTGATGTTCATCTTGAGCATGGCTTCTTCCGTGATATCCTCTTCATATGTTAATATTCCGGTTACTACATCATCTTTAACAATCGGCACGCGGGTCAGTCTGACCAATATTTCTCTGCCGAATTGATCTTTTTTCTGTCTGTAATGAACCTGCTTTTCACCCCGCTCCAACACCTCATTATCCCGCTTCTTCTGATCATCAGGATTATCCCCGTGTATATCAACATTTTCGCGGTAATGCCGGTTGCCCCCAATAATTTCGCTGCCGGTATTTTTCCAGTACAGCGGGAACGGGAGTGCGTCTATCACTGTATTTAGTCGAATGTGGGAAGCGCGGATACGCTTCAATTTTTTTAGATAGCTAATCAGCTGGATGGCAAGAAGGACAGCAGCGGCCGTTGCGGCGCCAATCGCGGCAATAATAAGAAAAATAGAGGAATCCGATGCCGATGATGACTGGCTGAACTGGTTTAAAAACCGGTATTCGTCCGAGAGATCCCCGATTACTCCGGTCACCGCCAATTCGTGTATCTCCTCGTTAAGTAAAGACAATAGACCCCGGTTTCCCCTTTTTACCGCGAACCGGTACTCGATCGGAAGGATCGGATGATCAATAGCTTTGATCCCGCTGAATCCCCACTGCCGCAGCATGCTTTTTCCAAGGGAGAAGGGTGCGATGGTATAATCAGCTTTTTTGTCTTCAATTTGATTAAATGCTTCAGTAAACGAAGGAACCGTGACCATGTTATCATCTAATTGATTCGGGAGAATGATTTTCTCTATGGCTGCATCGTTCTCAAGTATTACAAGCCTTTTATCTTTAATATCTGCAATATTTTTGATATCTGAACCTTTCCGTACATAAAGCGCGAAGTAATCCACAAAATAGGGAATTGAAAAGTCGAATTTCCTGGACCGATCCTGAGTACGTAAAATACCCGAGACCGCGTCTATCTTCCCCCTCTCAAGCATTTCGAGGACATCAGCCCACGGACCTGCATTAATTTCTACTGATAATCTTCCATTAATGCCTATTCGCTTGACTAAATCGGTATCGAATCCTTTGATTTTCCCGTTTTTATCTTTGTAACTTAACGGGGGGTAATCATGATCGCACCCGATAGTTAAGGTATGTTGAGCAGTAAAACTGCTGTCCGGTTGAAGAATCTCCTGACACACTCCTTGGTGAAGGCTGATAAAACAAAATATTACTGCAGCCGCGGTCACGGAAACATTTTTTGGCATTATTGTTACCTTTTGGTTGACTAAAAAATTGTATGCCGGCATATAATTTGCCTGCTTCTGAATCAAAGGATAAGAAAAAAAAGGTTCAAACACAAGGATTTTGGTAAAAATTTATCCGGAAAATGCGGCGGATGGATGACGTGAATCCCGCCGTGATTCAGAA
>CAYLLE010000003.1:0-78322 GCA_964384485.1 uncultured Spirochaetales bacterium
GCGAAAAAAATATGCGGCAATTCCCGGTCAACCCGATCTAAGTTTATATATTATAGGAAATTATGGCCGATTTTCAATCACCCAAGGAGTTGACCGGGATTTGCTGGTGTGCAAGGGAATCCGGTTACTGCCGGAATTCAGGCTTTCTCAATTTGACTGTCAGAACCAAAACGGTTAAAACAACTGAAAGTCCGTCGGCTAAGGGAAACGCGTACCAAATCCCCATCAGGCCGAAGAAATTGGGCAATATTATCACCATGGGAATTAGAAAGAGAACCTGCCGGGATAGGGTCAGGATGAAAGCGGGTACCGCTTTCCCGACGGCAAGGAAGAAGGTTGCTCCCAGTATCTGGAGGGGAATAAAAGGCATCATGAGGAACAGGTATCTTAGCGGATTTGTACCAAGCTCAATCAGCTGCCGGTTTCCGGTAAAGATGCTCATAACCGGACCGGGGAAGATCATCACCCCGGCGAACAGAATCAGGGCGTACATAACTGATGCACCCAGAGAAATATAGAAACTCTTCCTGCTCCGGTCAGGAAGTCCGGCCCCCCAATTATAACCGGCAATCGGCTGAAAAGCCTGGTTGATCCCGAACATCGGCATTAAACCGAAGAGAAGAAGCCTGCTGAAGATTCCATAGGCGGAGATGTGAAGAGGTGAACCATACACTTTAAGCACATTATTCACGGTAAGTATCAGGACGGACATACCAATCTGCCGCACAAACGTTGCCGATCCTAAGGCCGCTATCCTCCAGCCCAGCCGGAGATCCGGAATGAACGACCGGATACTCAGCTTTATTGACGACTTTCCGCTTTTAAAATACCGTATCAGAAAAAGCAGGGAAAAACAGCGGGCTATGACTGTAGCAGTCGCGGCGCCCCGGATGCCCATGTTAAAGACGAAAATAAAAACCGCGTCCAAAATTATGTTCATGCCCGCCCCGATTATTAGGGAGAACATGGCGATTTTCGGACGGCCTTCGGCCCGGGATGTATTGTGGCCGATCACTGTAAGAGTGATTACCGGAAACCCGAATAGAATGATCCGGAGATACCGTTCGGTATAGGGTATAATCTCTTCCGTTCCCCCTAAAAGCCGGATCAGAGGAATAAGGAAAATCTGCGAAACCGCGAGGAGCAGCAGAACGGTGAGAAAACCCAGCACAACCGCTGTCCCGGCTGTTTTTGCCGCCCCCTCACGGTCACCGGCCCCGAGGGAGCGGGAAATTATCGAGGCGGCCCCGACGCCGAACAGGAGAGAGAACGAAAACATTGCTACTTGCGCTGAGAGGGCAATCGAAAGACCGCCTATAGCAAGAGCTCCCACCCCCTGTCCGATGAAAATTGTATCCACCAGGTTGTAGAGGGCGTTGACCGTCATGCCGGCAATGGCAGGAAGGGCGAGTTTCCCGAGAAGACGGGGGATTTTCTCTTTTGTCAGGAGTTCTCTTCGGTCAGATTCAATTTTCATTTAACAGCCCGTCACCGGTTCCGGACCTGAGATGTAGGAACTTTTCGGACAAATAACGATATTTTCGCCCGGAGCAAATCCAGCGGCTTCCATTTCTTCCCTTAGCCGCGCCGGGGAGTTACTGTCGGCGGACAGATGGCAGAGATAAACGCTCTGAGGAAAGGTTCCCCGCGCGCGAAGTCTGGATAAAAGATCCAGGGCGTCGGCATTTCCCAGGTGACCCCGGGACGAACGGATTCTCCGTTTTAGATAAGCCGGATACCGGCAGCTTTCCAGCATTTCCCGGGAATAATTTGCCTCGAGAAACAAAAGATCCGATTCAGCGGCCCTGGATTCCATCTCCGGAGTTATTACTCCTGTATCGGTCAGAATGGTAATCCGTTTTCCGCCGAAAACAAAAGTATATCCCGTGGAGAACGGAGCGTCATGGCTCGTCTGGAACAGGGACAGGGAAAGCAGGTCCCTGACCCGGTATTCACCTTCCCCGCCGCCCCGTACCTGGTACAGATCACCGCTGCTTCTAAGGTGTTCGGTGATTCCCCGGTGGCAGAGGACTGGAATCGACAGCTTCCTGGAAACTACACCTACTCCGCTGTAATGGTCCCGGTGAGTGTGAGTGAGGAGGAAGAACCGAAGATCCATCGGGTTGAACCCCCCCAATTCACACCGCCGGAAAAACTCCCTTCCGCTGAATCCGTTATCCACGGCGAAAGAAAAATCACCTAAAGAGAAGACAAAGGAGTTGGCCTTGCTTCCCGATCCGAGTACCGCGAAGCGGAAGGGAAACATCAGGAGTTTCTCCGCGCGAAGGGAAGGGTCATGCATCGGAGTCCGCCCCCTCCCCGGGACAGTTCCAGCCCCGGCAGCGTTACGATAAGCCGGCGGTAGGATCCAGGATCATCACTGCCGGATAAAAAATCATGAACGCTCCTTACATCGAATCCGGATCTGGAAAACGCGTCTAAAGTCGCCGAATTGAATTCAAAGGCCAGAGCTTTCCCGGGGGCGAAAGAAAATACATTGGTCGCGGCAAACCACTGTTCACGTTCTTTGGCGATTTCCAGGTCTCCGCCGCAGGAAACGTAACTGAATGATACCCCGCATTCATCAAGAGCGCGGGAGAGGGAGTACGCGTATCGTACGGCGGGTTCTTTTCCCGGTACCAGATTCATGAGCACAACAGGCAGGGAATGCCGGCCGAAAAAGTAGGGTTCATATAGAAGGAGGATTTCTTCGTCAACAAAGGTTAGGATCATGTCCAGATGTATCGTTTCCCTCCGCTTCGGTAAAATTACCGCGATCACCTTCATGGGTTCATCGTAGCGGTTAAGGATTTTTTTCAGCACCCCGTCTACCGCGTCAGGGGTAGTGCGCTCAGAAATACCGATTAGAAGCAGGTTCTTCCCGGCGGAGAGAATATCTCCCCCTTCGATGGAACCGGATTCGGGCTGAATTAAGTGAGCTTCTTTTAGAAGGGGATGTCCGGTGAATACTGCCTGGAGCACCCTTTCTTCATTCCTGCGGACAGGATGGGCCATCCTTCCCAGAATTACCGAATTCCGGAACACGGCCGCCCCGTCCCGCATAAAATAGAGATTAGGAAGCGGGGGAATATCATAATTATCATGAGAAAGAAAATTTTCGAGACTGTTCCGTTTCTTCAGAATTCCGGTTATAACAGTGTCGGCAAGTTCACCGGCAGGTAGATCCGATAGAGAAAGAACCGCGTCACCGTACACATCACGGAGGGACGATAAAAAAACTTCCCGCTGTTCCATATCCTTGAGAACTTCGCTGAAAAGGTCTTTTATTTCATAAACTGAAGTGACCGTCCCGAGAAAGGATTTTAATATTTTATGCTCCTTGGATACCACACTTCCCGGCATTATATCGTTGAACAGAACCTCTTCGGCTCCGCGGGGAGTCATACTCTCCACTTCCTTCCCCGGGGAATGAAGGATCACGCCTTCGAGCTGTTTAACTTCACTGTCCAGATAAACACTCATGAACCATCCGCCGTACCGGTGAATCTCTGCCGCGCCCGAAGCCAAACCGTTTCATGGGTACCGTGGTTCAAATTGATCGGAACAAAAGCAAGACGGAAGGTAAACGGTTCCGGCGGTACGCGGTAATGAGGAAATGTCTCCGGACCGCAGCTTCCGGTACCAACTCCGCACCGGGCGTAATCGAGATGGAGATAAACCGGTCCGGCCGGTTCTTTTTTAAGTTCGTTATGATGCCGGATGTTTTCAATCCGGTCATCCGGAAACAGGGAGGCGGAAAAAGCGAAATAGTCCTTCCCGAGAATCATGATTCCCCCTCCGGTATTGTCGGTAAAAGAAACCCAGCGGATCCCGCCCCTGCTGCCGTTTTCCTGGGGAAAAACGTAGGGAGTGAACAAATCTTCTACATCGGCGTTATAAACGCCGGTCCTTGCTGATTCCGCTGAATCGGGGTAGTTTTCATGAAAGCCCTTGCCGTACCACGATACCTTGGACAAGTTCCGGGGCAGAGCCATCCGGAGGCCGATCCGGGGCAGACAGGGGAATTCTCCCTCAAAGGTTCCCGATACCGTCATAATCAGCGTTCCGTCACGGGAGCAGCTGTACTCATGTTCGGCCGTGATCCCCCGGGAATGCACTGGAGGGGCAATTCTGGATTTAACGGTGATCCCTGCGTTTTCTGAGCTGGATCCGGTTTCCAAGCCGTCAAACCGCCGGGTCAAAGCATGAAGACCAGCTTTACGCCATTCCGGAAGGAAGGAAATATCGTTATCCAAAGGCGCCCGCCAAAAGCAGAGTTCCGGAGAGGAGAAGACCATATCCGACCCCTGATGAACCCAGCGGGTAATTTTACCATGGGGAGAGAAAACGATGTTCCCTCCATCATACGGAAACCGGACTCTCTCTCCATTCCGCTCAATGGGGCGAAGCTCTAGCGCTGCCGGTCCCGGATTCCGTTCAGTTTTTTGTTCCACCGGAATACGGACCTGATACCACGCAACCTCATACCCAGCCTCGGCCCAGGATGCCGGGTTTCGGAGCACAAATGAAACGTTCAGGTGATATTCGTTGAGAGGATCGGCCTGTTTCAGGAATCCAAAAGAGATTCTGATCTTTTCCCCCTGCCCCGGCGGAATGGTAAGCGGACCTAACGATCCGGTTTCGATAATACGGCCGTTTTCGGTTACCTGAAGCCGGACATCCAAATGGGAAAGGGTAAGAAAATCGTAACGGTTTACAATTTTGAATTCCCCCACACTGATATCAACCGCTTCCATATAAACCGGTTCGATAATCTTCTTTAGCTCCAGCAAACCGGGTGAGGGCGTACGGTCGGGAAAGAGAAGCCCGTTTATTAAGAAATTACCGTCATTCGGTTCGTCTCCAAAATCACCGCCGTAGGCATAGATATCTTCTCCCGTTTCCCCGGATTTCAGTATACCCTGATCAATCCAGTCCCAGACGAATGCTCCCTGCATCCGTTCCCGGGAATAAAAAAGATCCCAATATTCTTTCAGCCCTCCCGGGCCGTTCCCCATGGCATGAGCATACTCGCACAGAATAAGCGGTTTATCAGGACGTTCCTCCACAAGCTTGACGCATTCGTCGGGATTGGAATACATGGGACCGATTATGTCGGCAGTCTCCTGTTTCCGGTCGCCTTCGTAATGAATCAGCCGACCCGGATCCCTCTGCCGGGTCCATTCCGCCATCTTGCGGTGATTTTTTCCGTACCCCGACTCGTTCCCCATTGACCAGATGATAATGCTCGGATGGTTCTTGTATGCCTCCACCATACGCTTCATCCGGTCCATATAGCTTTCTTCCCATAAAATGCTGTCGCTCAGTCTGTGCGGGTCTCCCGCTGGCTCCATCCCGTGACATTCAATGTCGGTTTCGGCTGTAACATAGAGTCCGTGTAAATCACACAGCCCGTAGAACCGGGGATCGTTCGGATAGTGTGAAGTCCGTACGGCATTTATATTGTGCCGTTTCATCAGAATAATATCACGCTCCATATCGGCAAGAGTCACAGCCCGTCCGGTTTCGGGATGAAAATCGTGCCGGTTTACTCCCTTTAACTTTACAGCCACTCCGTTTACGAGCATTCTTCCTTTGATTAGCTCCACCGACCGGAAACCCGCTTTCAGTGATTTACAGTAGAGAAGCTCTCCCCGCCCGTTTCTTACCTCAAGAAGAAGATCATACAGGACAGGATTCTCGGCACTCCATAACCCGGGGCGCTCAACTCCGATCTGTTCGGTATAAAGGATTGCGCCGGACTCACTGCCTCCGGTTTTAGGCTGAAGTTCCTTTCTGGCCGCCTGATTCCCGCTTTTATCGAAAAGAATGGCGGTTATCTGGGGAGTCTCTGCTTCGTCGGACTCTTTAATCATTTCGGCGGTAATACTTAAATTTCCCCGGGTAAAACCGGCGGCTAATTCGGTCCGGATATACACATCCCGGAGATAGTTCGGCTCTTCCGCCACAAGATACACATCCCGGAATATTCCGGAAAGCCACCACATGTCCTGGTCCTCCAGATAGCTTCCGTCGGACCACTGAATCACCTTCAGGGCAATGGTATTCTTGCCCGGTTTGACCTTTCCGGTGATATCGAACTCGGCGGGAAGCCGGGATCCCTTGGAAAACCCTGCATCCAATCCGTTTACCGAAAGGTAAAACGCGGAATCCACCCCTTCAAACCGAAGCAGAATACGTCTCCCCCGCCACGATTCCGGAAGGGTAAAGGCACGGGAATAACAGCCGCACGGATTTTCCGTGGGAACCCGGGGCGGATCACAGGGGAAGGGATAAACCACATTTGTGTAATGGGGATGTCCGTACCCCTGAAGCTGCCAGTGTCCGGGAACGGCGACCGTTTCGGGGTGGAGGGTCGCCGGATCTCCCGCGGTCCAGTCCCGGGGACAAGCTTCCGGAAAGGAGTAATAGCCGAAATTCCACCGTCCGTTTAGAAGCATGAAAAAAGGTGAGTTTATCCGTTCTCCGGAAACAGCCTCTTTCTGATTTATGTACGGCAGGAGACAGGCGCGGGGCGCGGTTCTATCTCTGCCGGGTATCTGCGGATTTTCCCAGTCATTCATGAGGTTCACATTACGCTATTACACCGGAATTATCAAGAATCCTGCACCTGAAACCGTTCGGTGATCTCGGACAATTTCCCGGTATTCTGTGCTGTATCCGAGGCTATTTTTTTGGCGGACACGTTATTTCCGTTCAGCTGTTCCAGGATAACTCCCGTTTCCTTCCCGATGCCGTAGAGTTCACCGGACAAGCTGTCCAGGTGACCGATCAGATTGATGATCCCCTTTGTCCTGTCTTGCTGTTCCGCCAGGAGTTCCTTGATACGCACCCCGGAATCTTTCAGGTTCATCATTGAATCCTGGATTCTTTTTGCCCCTGTCTCCTGTTCTTCCATGTTCAGGGTGATTTGGGAGATACGCTCATCAATATCGGAAATTCCTGGAAGCATCCCCTTGAGGGAACCCTCTAAATCGGCCAGAGATTTTACGGCGGTAGCAGTACTCTCGTTCATGGCGGTAATCTGTTTCATCATGGACTCAACGCCCCGGGAGGTCCGTGACGCAAGGTTCCGCACCTCGTCGGCAACCACAGCAAATCCTTTCCCTGCTTCACCCGCGTGGGCAGCTTCGATGGACGCATTCAATGATATCAGGTTGATCCGCTCGGCGATATCGGCTATCTGGGTAGTCACCTCCAAGACGTCCACGGCTGTTTTTTCGACATTTCTTATCGAATCGAGGAAGAGCTGAATTTCTCTGCTGTTTCCCTCCGCCCGCTGCCGAAGCGACTCGGTTATGTTCCGGGTCTCGCCGGCCATAGTGGTGATCTCAAAAAATGTAGCCAGCATTTGGGATACCGCGGCGGTTACCTCTTCTACCTCACCCACCTGCTGCATTATCCGCTGGATATTGTCCGCCACTGTCCTGCCGATTTCCTCTCCCTGCTTTGCCGCCTTTTCCGATTCTTCCCGTTCCTTGTTGATGCTTTCCAGCACGGAGTTCATGGAAGCGTTAAACTCTTTTAAAAGGGAATCATTTTCTTCGTAGGACCTGCTCAAAATTGAGGAAGATTCAATCGCGGCTGTGCTTACCTCTTTAACCGTAAAGATTATTGAAGAAAGATGATCGAGATATTTATTAATCACCACGCTTATCTCGCCAATGGTATCGAAATTAATCAGCGGAATTCTTTTGGTTAAATCACCTCCGCCCCCGGCCAGCTCAAGGGTTTTCTCTTTAAGAAGACGGATCTGATACCGGTCTTCCCACTTGGAAATGAAATAGAAGAGGCCGAAAAGCAGAGCCAGCAGGATCGTGATAATTCCGGCAGCTTTATGCGCGGAGGAGTATCCGGTCAGCATCACGAAATTCGCGAAATAAGAGAAAAAAACACCCGCGGTTAAAAAAACGGTAGCCAGGAGAAGATATCCTTTTATCCGGACAAAATAGTCCTGTTCTCCGGTATTAATAACAGTCATACTTAAATACTTTTTCGCGGGAAGGAGACTGACATTCAGCAGGAGACTTGAAAAAATCCCCGTTACCAATCCGGACTGGAAAGCAAAGATGAGGGCCCAGGAATAACTTATCCCGCCGGGGGCCTGCCACGAATTCATGCCGTAAAAGACGGTGGTACCCGCGAACCAGAGGAGAACGTGCAGGATGATCAGAAACCACGGAATCCGGAGAGCTGATTTTCTGGCTTCATCGTACCGTTTTCCTGAAAGAACATACTCCTTGAGAGGTTTAAGCATTTTCATAATAATCAGCCAGGAAAACAAAGCAAATACCAAGAGCAGAATATATACAGTAGGTTTAAGGGCGAACACTATCCGTTGGGACACGGAGCCCGTTAGCCGGGGATTGTAGAGTGAGAGGAAAATTTCCCGGATCACTACTATTAAAAGTGGAATGAATACGGTAATAAGGGGGATACGGATACTCAGGTTCCGGATAAGCCTCTTTTCCATTTTTTACTTCCTTTCTTCTGCTTTGATATTAGTCTAATAGGAAATTCTAAAGATTTCCACTTTTATACTAACCAGCAAATCCCGGTCAACTCCTTTTGTGATTAAGAAAAGGCCATAATTTCATATAATATATAAATTTAGATCGGGTTGACCGGGAATTGCCGCATATTTTTTTCGCGGAAAAACGGCAATTCCCGGTGATCCCGATTTATGTAATTGCTTTGTAATAAAACAATTTAAAAATTTTAATGCGAATGTGATCACCGGGAATCGCTGTATACTAACCATTTTGATTCAGCAGGTTCATGCATAGAGGTTCATTTTCCGCTGATTCCTCTTCCTGATTTTACCGGTTTTATTTATAATCCCTTCTGAAGGAGTTCTTATTATGGATTATAAACGAGTAAAAGAAATACTTTCCATGGAGCCCGAAGATAAACCGGTTTCCTGCCGCGGCTGGGTCCGGACAAAGCGGGACACGAAAAACCTCACCTTTTTTGAACTGAACGACGGGTCCTGTCTTAAAAGTCTTCAGGTCATTGTGGACCGGAGTAATACCCGGCTTGAAGCAAGTATAAAGGATCTATCTACCGGGGCGAGCGCCGCGGTTACCGGCATCGTAAAGGAGTCTCCTGGAGAAAATCAGCCGGTGGAGATGGAGGCCGGCAGTATAGAAGTTATCGGGCTGTGTCCGCCCGAAACATATCCGCTTCAGAAGAAGAGGCACTCCTTCGAGTTCCTTCGGGAGATCGCCCACCTCCGCCCCAGGACAAACACGTTCGGCGCGGTGACCCGGGTACGGAACACCCTATCCTATGCGATCCACAGATATTTTCAGGAACGGGGATACTACTATATCCATACGCCGGTTATTACCGCGAGTGATGCGGAGGGCGCGGGACAGATGTTTCAGGTTACAACCCTGCCCCTTGATAGAATCGATGCCTCCCGGTCTGTTGATTATTCAGAAGATTTCTTCGGAAAACGGTCCTTCCTGACGGTAAGCGGTCAGCTGAACGCGGAAATCTACGCCAGTGCTCTGGAACGGGTTTACACCTTCGGCCCCACCTTCCGTGCCGAGAATTCCAATACCGCCAGGCATTTGGCCGAATTCTGGATGATTGAACCGGAAATCTCATTCTGCGATATACAGTGCAACATGGACATCGCCGAAGAGTTCCTGAAATACATCATCAATGCCGTCCTGACCGAATGCGTTGAAGATATGGAGTTTTTCAACCTCCGGATTCAGAAGGGGCTCATAGATACACTGGAAAAAATAAAGGAAGCCCGATTCACCCGGATCAGCTATACCGAAGCGGTAGATCATCTTAAAAAATCGGGACGCGGTTTTGAGTTTCCCGTTGAATGGGGAAATGATCTCCAGTCGGAACATGAGAAATTTCTTACCGAAGAAGTGTTCCATGGTCCGGTAATCGTTACCGATTATCCGAAAGAAATTAAAGCTTTCTATATGAAAATCAATGATGACGAAAAAACCGTCCGGGGAATGGACGTGCTGGTTCCGCGGCTAGGAGAGATAATCGGCGGCAGTGAGCGTGAAAACAGGTATGAAATCCTGGAACGGAGGATAGCTGAAGAGGGGCTGAACAAGGAAGATTATTGGTGGTACCTGGAACTTAGGAAGTACGGATCGGTACCTCATTCAGGCTTCGGTCTGGGATTTGAACGGTTGATTCAATACGTTACGGGAATGCAGAATATCAGGGATGTTATTCCGTTTCCAAGAGCGGTAAAAAGCATAAGCTTTTAAATGGGCAATTTCCGGTGATCCCGACATACGTAATTGTTTGTAATAAAACAATTAATCAATTTTAATGCGAATGTGATCACCGGAAATTGCTATATCAAGCTCAGGTTACCTGGTTTTTGGTTTTTTCTTCTTCCGTGGCCTCTCTGACATCCCGGACATTCACGTCAAAATGAAGACCTATTCCCGCAAGGGGATGATTTCCGTCCAGAGTCACGTCTTTTTCTTTTACTTCGATTACGGTAAAGACATGGGGACCCGATCCGGTCTGGGCCTGAACCTGAAGCCCCGGCTTGATCTCCTGTCCCTCAGGAAACTGATCTTTGGAAACATTGACAATAAGATCATCTTTCCGCTGTCCGTAAGCCTGGTCAGGGTTAAGGTCTACAGAAACTTCGTCACCTTCTCCCTTTCCTTCCAAGGCGTTCTCCAAACCTTCTATTATCTTTCCATGACCATGGAGATATGAAAACTGCTGGTCTTCTCCCGTCTTCTGCAGAAGATTTCCCGCTTCATCTTTCAGTTCATAATCGATAGTTACAACAGTATTTTTTTGTATATCCATATTATTTTTCCTCCTACTTATAGTGTACTAAAAACTGCTCATCTCACCAACCCGGAGACTGTTCTGCCGGTGTTGACCGGGAATTGCTGCTGTTCTGAGTTGCTTTACCGTCCCCTTTTTTAGTAAGTTTTTTATATGAAGCGCGGAATAACATGTTTTCTACTCATCCTAATAATTCCGTTTTCGGTTTTCTGCGGCGGCTCGGATGAAACGGAGGATGCTCCGGCCGGAGATCTCTACCAGAAAAAACGGGAAAAAATGGTCGAAACCCAGCTCAAGAGCAGGGGCATAACCGATCCGGGGGTTCTCAACGCTATGCGGTCGGTCCCAAGACACAAGTTCGTTGAACCGGACCTGAAGGACCGGGCATACGCTGATACACCTCTTCCGATTGAACATGGACAGACCATATCTCAGCCCTATATTGTCGCCTACATGACGGAAATGCTCGAACTCCGTGAAGGTCAATCGGTTCTTGAGATAGGCACCGGCAGCGGGTACCAGGCTGCCGTTTTAGCCGAAATAACCGATCACGTTTATACGGTAGAAATCATCAAACCCTTAGCACAAAAGGCTGCCGGGCTGCTCGAAAACCTCGGCTACGAAGAGACGGCGGTAAAAAGCGGGGACGGCTACTACGGGTGGCCCGAATACGCGCCGTATGACCGGATCATTGTCACCGCCGCGTCCGGCCACATCCCTCCGCCTCTGATCGAACAGCTTGCCCCGGGAGGCAGAATGATGATACCGGTCGGCGGGGTTTACGATATGCAGACCTTGATACTCGTCCGGAAGCTGCCGGACGGCAGCATTGAAACGGAACAGACAATACCGGTGCGGTTCGTTCCTATGACCGGAGAAGCACTGGAGTGAGGGAAAACAAACCCGGGACTGCAAACTACCGGCTTCAGGCTCTCTCCGTATTTCTTGTGTCTTTGACCGTCATCGCGTATCAGATTGCTTTAATGCGGTCTCTCTCCATAACCCGGTATCACCATTTTTCATACCTTATAATCAGCACCGCCCTGCTCGGGTTCGGATTCAGCGGTATAGTCCTCGGAGCTTCCCGGTTAAAGCTGATTCAAAACTACCGTAAGAGCAGTGTGATTCTGCTGCTCCTGTTTACCGTCTCGATACCGGTTACATTTGTCATAACCGGAAATATCGGAGTGGATATTTCATACCTCCTCCAAACCGGAAGAGGTATCCTGCCTCTTGCCGCCTACATCATCCTGACGGTCATCCCCTTCTTTGTCGGAGCCCTCTACATCGCCCTGGTCCTAGCCCGGTTTCCGATCCGGAGCGGAACCCTCTACGGAGTAAACCTCACCGGCAGCGGAATCGGCGGAATAACGGTTATTCTCCTTTTTAACCATTTCGAGGCTCTCCTGTTACCGCTTAAACTCGCGGCGGTTCCGGCAGCTGCCGCCCTGATTCTGATATTCCGGAACATAATCGTCCGGAAAAAATTATCCGTTGTACAGGTCATTTTTATTCTGACCGCGGCGGCCGCGGGTATTTTTTCGGTCACCGGAAGACCGGAAATTAAAATAGACAGGATCAAGTCCCTCTACCGCATCCGTCAGCTGCAGGCACAGGGAGACGCGGAACAAATCGCCCTCAGGGAAGGGGCCGGTTACCGGGTCGGTCTTTGGCGGTCCCCCAGCTTTCATCACACCCTTTTCGCCGGTTTGGGAAACCGTCATCTTCCCCCCGAGCAAATTTCTATCCTGCTTGACGGTGAAGAAGCCGGAGCTGTTTTCAATATCACCGGTCCGGAAGAAGCGCCCATTCTGGATTCACTTCTTCAGTCACTCCCGTACCGTATTGCACCGGATATCGGCTCGGTCCTTCTTCTGGGAGAAACAGGCGGGATCAACATCTGGCTGGCCCGAAGATGGGGAGTACCGAAAGCCGACGTAGTACAGCATCCGGACCTTATGGAAACTTTGCGGGAGGAAGCGGCCGGTTACGGCGGCACGGTATTCCGCCTGCCCGGGGTCCGGGTCGTCGGAACATCTCCCCGCCATTATACCGGCACTTCTACTGATCAATATGACCTAATACAGATAGCGGGCGCTGAGGGCATGCCCTCTACGGGTTCCGGTCTCTACTCCCTGCACGAAAATTACCTTCTAACCGTGGACGCGGTAAAGGAGTATATCGCTCTCCTTTCCGAGACCGGATTTATCACCCTTACCCGGGGGATACAGGCACCGCCGAGAGACAACATCCGGATTTTTTACACATTCCACCAGGCCCTTAAGGAATCCGGATTCGATGAACCGGAACGCCATCTCATTCAAGTCCGGAATTATCTGGCTGTTAATACGATTATCTCCGCCTCCCCTGTTGATACCGATATGATACACCGGCTTAAGCGGGCTGTCCGGGAGATCCAGGCCGATTACAGCTACTATCCCGGGATCAGCGGAGATACAGCGTCGGTACAAAACAAAACCCCCGGACCGCCGGGGTATCCCTATTCCTATTACCGGTACGCGGCCGGCAGAATCGTATCCGGAATAACCCCTTTAATACCGGATTGGCCGTACAAACTTGAACCGGTAACCGATAATTCGCCGTATTTTCATAATTTTACCCCGTTCAGCCAGGCGCTGAAGGATCTTTTTACATCTGCCGGTGCAGCCGTTCCGGGACTTCCCGGTTATGAAGGGGGATACCTGATCCTGATTCTATCCTTCCTCATTACTGCCGGTGTTTCCGCGGCTGTCCTGATCCTGCCTGCCGCCCTTATGACCAAAGGTAAGAAGTTCCGGCGGGGCCGGATTCTCATCCGGTATTCCGCGATCGGCTTTGGATTCATGTTTCTTGAAATGGTGCTGATTCAGGAATTCACCCTCTTCCTGGGTGATCCTATATACAGTGTCTCCGCGGTTCTTTCCGCTATTTTGACAGCCGCGGGTGCGGGAAGCATTCTTCAGAGAAAGATAAGAATTCGGCCTGTAATAAAAGCAGTATCCGCCGCGGTTCTTCTGATAATACTGATATTATCCGCGTTTTTCTTTCTTGATCCCCTTTTCAGCCTGTTCAGCGGCACCGGGCGGACGGCCCGTTTTATAGTGTCGTTTCTCCTCCTTCTCGGACCTTCCTTCCTCATGGGCTTTTTCTTTCCCTTAGGCCTGGAAATCCACGGCGGCGCCGAGGACGGGGATGACCGGGGCATCATTCCCGCTGCCTGGGGGGTAAACGGCTTTGCTTCGGTAACCGCGGCTCCCTTAACGGTGATCCTCTCTATCGCCTTCGGATTCCGGTTTGTCTTGGCCGCTGCGGCGGTCTGTTATTTTATCTGTGCCGCTGTCGACGGAAGCTCTGCCGCTGGCTCCGGGATATTCGGAAGAAAAACGGATAATGTAAAATAACCTTGAAAATTTCTGTTACTCCCGGGGAAATGTGCTAAATTCACCAGTATGATACAGACCGGACGGGCCGATAGAATTCCTTACTTTCTGCTTATCTTTGATTTCCACCTTGCCTTTTTGGCCGTAATCACGGCAGTCCCGGGCGTATCGTATGCCCTATGGGTTCCGGCCTTTATCGTCTTTACGATATATGCCGCCGGAGGCTACTCCATCTTTTCCGAAGCAAAACCGGTCCGGAATATCGGCGTCTTTATCGGTTCCCTGTTCCTTTTAGGGTTCGTTTTTCTCGGCTTCTTTCATTACTTAAAGGATGATATGTACCGGGAAATTAAAACAGCAGCCGCGGCGGTTTTAGCGGCGGGACTTCCCGCGCTTCATTACAGCGCGAAATCATTTTTACTCAAAACGAGCCGGAATTATATCATCAGACTTCCTGATTATATGGAAGAGGCGGGAACCGAGCTGAAACGGCATATCATACAGACCGGATACCCGGCCCGGATAGTTAGAGATGCTGATAATACGTCTGAGCTCACAATGAAGGTAATTTCAAGGACCCGGGAATTCGACCGGGGATACGATCCGATGGTATTCTCCGATAAGGTTCTTAAAGTCATTCCTCCGGCACTTTGGAAATACTACGAAGAACATACCGATTGGAAATCGTATTCATTCAAGCTCTACGATCCGGTAAAGCGGTGTGCCGATATTATTATAGCCGGGATCCTCTTCATTCTCTCTCTCCCGCTCCAGGCAGCCGCCGGGGCAGGGATCCTGATCGCAGACGGCGGTCCGGTGCTCTTTAAACAGCAGCGTGTCGGCAGATTCGGAATACCCTTCACTCTTGTGAAATTCAGGACATTGAAAAAGGCGGACAAGAGGAATTCAAGCGAAAATCCAAATGACGGCATAGAGAACAGGATTTTTGCCTTTGGATCTTTCCTCCGCAGAACCCGACTGGATGAACTGCCCCAGCTCCTGAATATTATTAAAGGCGATATGAGCCTAGTGGGACCGAGACCGGAGATGGAATTTTTCCACGAAAAATGGAGCAGACTCATTCCGCTCTACGACAAACGGCTGCTTATTAAACCGGGACTTACCGGCTGGGCGCAGGTCCGCTTTCCCCACACCACAACCGAACAGGATTACCGGGACAAGACAGCGCATGACCTGTGGTACCTTAAAAACAGAGGTGTTTTCACCGATTTAAAGATTGTTCTCCGGACTGCCGGGGTGATGATGCTGGCTCAGGGCTCACGGTAACCAGCAATTCCCGTTGATGCCGATTCATGTAATTGCTGCACGGTAACAGAGAAGCTGCTACACAGGATCAATCGCTCCCTGGGTGTACCCGATCACGGTAACGGCAACATACGCGAGAAGTAAAAGAACCCCGTATGGACGCTTCAGCCGGTCCTTGGACGTTGCAATCCCAAGTCTGGCAATGAGCAGTATAAAAATCATTGCCGGAAAAAGGATAATGAAGAAGTTCGGCGGTACCATTAATCCGCCCTTTGTAACGGCAGTAGCTGTTCCGGCGACAAACAGCACATTCAGAATGTCCGCGCCGATCACATTGCCCAGCGCGAGTTCACCGTGCCCCTTCTTGATGCTTGTTAACGTTGTAACCAATTCGGGAAGCGATGTTCCGAACGCGACAAGGGTAGCTCCGATTATACTTTGGGGTATACTCAGTTTTACCGCGGTAACCTGTACGGCAGGGATTACTATACGGGAGGAAACCACAACCATCAACACCCCGAGCACCAGTTTTAATATGATGATAAGGGGCGGACGGTTTTCCTCAGTACCGATGACTACATCGAATTCGTACACCCCGGTTTTGGTTTTCTTAATGGAATAGTAGATATACGCCGCTAAAAGGGCAATAAAAATAAAACCTACAAACTGGGGAACCCGTCCTCCGGATGTAAAAATCCCGCCGATGTTTGTATAGGGAATACTAACCGCCACAAGGAGCAGAGCTGATCCGATCTTGATCCAGCCCTGTTTGTTTACCAGCTTTTTGACTATAGGAAGAGGGGATATCACCGTCCCTAATCCGAGTATAAGACCGGTGTTACAGATAATGGATCCTACCGCGTTTCCCATCGCGAGACCGGGATCGCCGGTTACAGCGGCGAACACCGAAACCGCGGCCTCGGGCAGGGTTGTCCCGATACTGACAATTGTTGCACCGATCAGCATCTTGGGAACGCCCCATTTGGCGGAAAGGCTGACCGCTTCATCCACTAAAATATCAGCCCCTTTTCCGAGCACAAAAATAAAAACCGCAATTACACCGATAAGCCCGATAATGGGAAAAGTATTGAATGTTTCTAACAGTAACTGTTCCATGATTGGATGTGAGCTTACTAAATGATCTAGAAAATATCCATAGGACACACAGAAACTATTTTGCCAAATACGGGCTGAGCAACTGACCGAGACCGGTTCTTTTATCTGTCCCGAGATCTCTTGTGCGTGGAAATCGGCATTGGAGCAAAGATATATTCTTTCTTTCTTTATCTATCCTGTCTCAGGCTCGGATTCAATTTATCTCTACGGTTTGGATGTTACCTCTCAGAAGTATTATCAGGAACAGCTTAAATGCCAGGCGTATCACGATGCCTTAACAGGACTTCCCAACAGGCAGCTGTTCAAAGACCGGCTTAACATGGTCATAGCTTCCGGATCAAGACGGGACATCAATGCGGCACTTCTTCTTTTCATGAAGCTGAGGATTCAATGGAATTCGCCCGGAAACTCATCGATACCTTTGCTTTACCATTCAAGCTCAATAACAATGTCATTTATACTACCTTAAGTATCGGAATTACCGTTTTTCCCGATGATGCCCTTGATCTGATCCGGAACGCCGGCATGGCCCTATACCGGGCTAAACAGGCTGGAAAAAACACCTATTACCCGTATACCTCTGCTCTTATGGAAGCGGCGGTGTGGCGGTTGCCCGGGAAGAGTTCTAGGTGTATTACCAGCCGAAACTAAATATAAAAGAAAATAAAATTTCCGGCGCGGAGGCCCTGATCCGGTGGAACCGTCCGGACGGCACCGCTGTCGCTCCGGGTGTTTTTATACCTCTGGCCGAATCAAACGGATTGATCTATCCGATCGGAGAATGGGTAATGCGTCGAGCGTGCACCGACGCGCTGGAATGGATTAAAGAAGAACATGATTTATCTCTGGCGGTAAACCTTTCGGGGAAACAGTTCTACTGGGAAGAGATAATCGACGATATCGAAGCGGTTCTATCCGAGACAGGATTCCCGCCGGCGAACTTGAATCTGGAAATTACAGAAAACGCGGTCATCACCGACACCGAAAGAGCCATAGCTATCATGAAAGAATTAAGCCGGAAGGGCATTCAGTATTCCCTGGATGATTTCGGGACCGGATATTCATCTCTCAGTTACTTGAAAAAATTTCCCCTATCGGTCATAAAGGTGTATAAATCTTTTATTTAAGGAATTCCTGACGACCCGGATGATGTCTCCATTTCCCAAGCGGTTATCGCTCTAGGAAAAAGCCTGAATCTTGTCATCGTCGCTGAAGGTGTATAGAACGGGAGTCAGCAGGATTTTCTTGAGAACCAGGGGTGCCATGAAATCCAGGGATATTACATCGGAAAACCGATGAATTCGGAAGATTTCACCCGTTTTCTCAAGTCAGGGCGGTACAGAGTAGGAGGAAGGAATGAAAAGCGAACTAAGATATAGACAGATCCATCTGGATTTTCACACATCGGAGCATATCGAGAATGTCGGTTCAGATTTTGATCCCGATCAGTTCGCCGGCACTCTTGAGGAGGGAAACGTTGATTCGGTGACACTCTTCGCCAGGGGACACCACGGCTGGGCGTACTACCCGAGCAAGATAGCGGCACCGCATCCGAACTTAAAACGTCCCGACTTACTCGGGGACATGATCGAAGCGTGCAGGAAACGGGACATAAATACACCGGTCTACATCACCGTACAATGGGACGAACGGACCGCCCGGGAGCATCCGGAGTGGCGGGTCATTAAGGCGGAAGGGAAACGGGGTACCGAAGACATGGACCAATTCCAGGCTGTTTGGCACACCATCTGCCTGAATAACCCGGAATATCTTGACTACATATCCGCGCAGGCACTGGAAATTATGGATTTATACAATCCCTCAGGATTTTTCTTTGACATCCTAACTCCCTGGCAGTGTGTTTGTCCCAAGTGTCTTCAATCCATGAACGAAAAAGGTCTAGATCCTGAAAAGCGTCAGGATCGGCTTATGAACGACAGGGACATAATCATGAACTACTACCGCCGGATTACCGGAGCGGTTTGGGATAAAGATTCCGATATGCGGGTCTTTCACAACAGCGGTCACGTCTACCGGGGTGAACGGGACCGGTGGGAATTTTTCAGCCATTTGGAACTGGAATCCCTGCCCACCGGCGGATGGGGGTACAGTCATTTCCCCATTTCCGCCCGTTATACAGCCACCCTGGGTATGGAATTCCTTGGAATGACGGGGAAGTTCCACCGAAGCTGGGGTGAGTTCGGCGGGTTCAAGACTCCGGCTGCCTTGGAGTTCGAATGCGCCCTGATGTCCGCCATGGGAGCGAGGTGCAGCATCGGCGACCAGCTCCATCCTTCCGGCTGGATGGACCCTGAAACATACCGGATCATAAAACCCGCATATGAAAGAGTAGAGAAACTTGAGGAACATATAAAAGGTGCCGTGAACGAATCGGAAATCGGACTGATATCATCGGAAGCACACGGTACCTATTTCGGTAATTATTATCAGGACCGGAACAACCGTCATGATGAAGGCGCGGTGCGGATGCTCCTGGAAACCCAGACCATGTTCGATATTCTCGACATGGAAGCCGATTTTTCCCGGTACCGGCTGCTCATCCTCCCCGACACGGTTACACTGGACGAGACCCTGACGGCAAAGTTTCAAGCCTACCTCGATAACGGGGGCAGGCTGATTTTATCCGGAGCATCCGGGATGAATACGGAATGTTCCGCCTTTACCCTAGATACCGGTGGGGAAGTAAAAAACGAAAACGGCACCTCCCGGTCGCCCTACTCACCGGATTACCTTTATCTTGGAAGCCAGGCAAAAACGTTCGATCCCGGGCTCCTTTCATCTCCCTTCGTTATCTACGATCCGGCATATACGGTAAAGGCGGCGGACGGTGAAGTTATCGGACGCACCCGGCTGCCCTACTTCAACCGCTCCTGGAAACATTTTTGTTCCCATGCCCACGCGCCGTTCCGGACGGAGGATAACAGCATGTACGACGGGATCATCGCTAAGGGCAGCATCATCTATTTCTCCCATCCTGTTTTCCTTTCCTATTTCCGGACCGGACAGCCTCTTTTGAAATATCTCTTCCGGGGAGCGTTAAACAGACTGCTCCCGGATAGGCAGGTAACGGTTGAAACTCCGTCTTCGGGTATCATCAGTTTAACCCGGAAAAAAAATAAGCTCCAGCTGCACCTTCTTTACGGTAAACCTGAGTACCGGGGCAGGGAGCATGGGGTGGAAGTACTCGAAGATACCGTTCCGTTAAAGGACGTAAAGTGCAGCATCAGAAGCGGCACGGCCCCGCGGAATATACGCGGGGTAATGCTCGAACAGGATATCCCGTTTGAATATAACAAAGGCAGGATCGATTTCACCGTTCCGGAAGTGAAAATTCACGAGCTCATAACGCTGGATTTCGGAGAGTAATCGAGAGAAAGCCGGCTTTTCCGATACGCAGCAATCAGTTCCCGGTGGGTCTGAGCCCTGATAATCTTTGTCAGGAGAATCTCTTCGTCCACCGGTTTTTTTACTAAATCAAAAATTATTCCTTCCCGGACATGTTTGATCACATTTCCGGTGCCGCCGGTATGAACCGATATTACAAGAGGATCAGCGGCCGGATCGCTGCGCTTCAGCTGGTAAACCCAATCAAGATCGTCTTCCCACGAGTAAAAATCATATAAAAGCAGAGCAGGTGCTTTACGGGTAACAATCCGTTTTACCCCTCCCAGAGAGGAACACCGCAGCACCTCTTCTATTCCGAGAATTTTTAGCGTGGCATAGAGGCTGAACATGTACGCGTCATCGTCACCGGCAAGGAGAATAGACATTTTTTTGTGTCTGTCATTTTTTTTCAGCAATGCCCACTGCCTCCCGGTACGGGTACTTTTTCTTTGATACTTCCGACAATATCCTGACAGCTTCGGGACAGAACTGAGAACCCGCGGCTTTTTCTATGACCTTCATGGCGTCTCCGTGTTTCTTCCCCCTGCGGTAAGGCCGGTCGCTTGTTAAGGCATCATACGCGTCGGCTACGGAGAGGAGGCGGGAGCAGAACGGTATGTCCTCTCCCCCAATACCGTCGGGATATCCCTTGCCGTCAAACCGCTCATGATGATGACGGATTATATTCGCGGAATTCCTTAGACTCGGTACGGAGGAAATTATCTTTTCACCGAGAAGCGGATGTTTCTTGATCTCCTCAAACTCTTCATCAGAAAGGGGACCGGCTTTGAGCAGTATCTGATCGGGAATTCCGATCTTTCCGATATCGTGGAGTTCACCGCTTATCCGATACAGATCAATTTCTTTACGGTCCAAGCCCAGGTAATCCCCGAATGAAACCATAATGGCGGAAACATTCCGGGAGTGACCCCGGGTGTACGGATCTTTCGCTTCCAACGCGGAGACCAGGCTCGCGATAATCCCGATAAAGGTGCGCTGTTCTTTCGTCAGCATTTCCCGTTCTTTCAGCAGAATAAGATAGTTGTCCGAAAGTATCCGTTCGATCATGCTCACTAGGTAATCACCGTCAAAGGGCTTCAGGATGTAGCCGGCACATCCCAGATTTATCATCCGTTTCATTCTTCCATGGCCGAAGGTACCGCTCATGACTATAAACGGAACAGTCCGCAGCTTGTCTTTTTTTAGTACCTCCCGGTAGAATCTCAGTCCGTCCATATTCGGCATTTCAATATCGCTCAGAATCAAATGGACTTTATTGATGTCCAGGACCATAAGGGCTTCGAGACCGTCGGAGGCAGTAATAACCTGGAAACCGGCCGCGCCGAGGATTCGGAAAATAAGCTGCCGGGCCGGTTTGGAATCATCCACCACCAGGACCGTCTGTCCCCGCTTGAAGTGGTAATTCTGAAGCAGTTCCAGCACCTGTTCGGTAAGCCGGCTGCGGACCTCCTTCCGGGGAATATAGGCGGACGCTCCCTCCGCGAAAACAGCGTCAATTTCCTCTTCCCGATCAAAGTCCGAAATAATGATAAGAGGCGTACCGGGGTTCAATGACGATTCCCGGAGACGACGGCAGACTCCCTCTATATCTTTGTCCCTGTCCTGATCCAGAATAAAGAGGGAATACCTTTCCGCTCCCGCGGCTTTTACGGCATCGGCAGGAACGTGATGCAATGTCAACGAAGCTTTTACAGGAGCTAGGAAGGCAGCATACTTACTGCACCGGTCCTTATCCGGGGTCACCATCAGAATACTCACCGGTTCCCGGCTCATGACACCTCCATCGCGTATTCCAGCCCTTCTCCAATCTTATTGACGTCCAGGATCAACGCCACCGAACCATCTCCGAGAATAGTCGATCCCGAAAACTCAGGTACCGACTGGAATCCTGAATCCATGGACTTGATGACGGTCTGATATTGTCCGACAATCTCATCAACCACAAAAACCATCCGTTTATCCCGGGAGATAATGACAACTGCGTTCTGCAGCTTCGGGTGATGCCCCGGAATCTCCAGTAATTTTCGCAGATTGATATACGGAACCGGATCACCGTGCAGGGAGGCTACGGTTGTAAGTTCTCCGGGTTTGGGTATCTGTTCCCGGTGGATAAAGCATTCGTCCACGGATTGAAGATTGATAACATACTTTTCATTCCCCAGCCGAATCAGAAGACAGTCGATTATGGCCAGGGTAAGGGGTATCCTCAAAGTAAAAACCGTTCCCTTTCCTTCCTCGGATTCTACAGAAACTGAAGCAGAGATCGATTCGAGATTCCGTTTGACCACATCTAGCCCCACCCCTCGGCCGGAAATGGAAGTGGTTTTTTCCGCGGTGGAAAATCCGGGAGCGAAGATCAGCGCTCGGATCTGGTCGTCCGAGAGAACTTCGTGTTCCGTAACGATACCTTTTTCGACAGCCCTTCTGCGGATGCTTTCTTTCACCAGTCCCTTACCGTCATCAGAGACAGTAATCAGGACCGACGCTCCTTCGTACTTTGCCCCGATACTGACCTTGCCCTTCTCGGGTTTCCCGTTTTTCTTTCTCGTTTCAGGATCTTCCAACCCGTGGTCGATGCTGTTCCGTATAATATGAACCAGAGGATCCTGCAGCATCTCGATAACGTTTTTATCGAGTTCTGTATCGGCCCCGGTTATTCCCAGGTCCACAGGCTTTTTAAGTTCGTTCGAAAGGTCCCGGACCAGCCGGTTATACCCGTTAAAAAGCTCAGTCAGGGGAACCAGACGGATATTCATGGCGCTTTCCCGCATCCTCACGGTGAGCATCTCCAGGTTTTCCCCGATATTGCTCAATTCCGCGTCTTCGGCGCTGGTAATCTTCTGACTCAGCCTTGTCTGGACAGTCACCAGCTCTCCCACCAGATTAACCAGTTCATCGAGCTTTTCGTTTCTCACTCTGATGGTTGAGGCGGATTTTGCTTTCTTCCTTCGGTTTTCCCGGATGTAATTCTGCTCCTCCAGGGCGGACTCCAGCTCCTCTCCTGATATCAAGCCCTCTTCCACCGCGATACCGCCGAGCAGTTTCTTTTCATCCAGGAGTTTATTCAGATCCCCCGCGGTAATGTCGCCCCGGTCGAGAAGAATCTCCCCGATTCTTTTGTAATCCTCCCCGGTATTAATACGCTCCTTATCATCAATAATATCGATATTTATAAAAGATTGATCCTCAACAAAAATAAAGACATCTTTTACCGCGTTTATTCCGGCAGAAGTAGTTAGGATAACCGTCCATTTTACGTAACAGCTGTCGGCAGATATTTGATCCAGGGGCGGTACCTCCAGGGTCTGTGCCGCGCAGAGCATTTCTCCGAGACCGCTCAGCTCCTCCAGAATCATGGACGGACGGCCCCCCCGGGAAAAGATATCCATAGAGGGTTTAAATGTAATTCGGTAAGTAACTTCCGAGTCTGCCTGCTCAGACTCGCCGGGAGATTGCTCAGAACCTTCCGGCGGTTTCTTTTCACCTTGAGAGAGAAAGAAAGAAATTTGTTCTTTCAGGGATTCATCCGGCTCCGGCTCGCAGCCGTCCTCCCGGAGACAAGTTATAAGCCCTAAAATATGATCTCTCGCCTTTAGTGTAAGGTCTATCAATTGGCGGGTGACCGGCAGCTCTCCCAGCCGGATGAGATCAAAAAGATTCTCGAACTCATGAGTAAATGCTGATATCTGGGAAAAACCAAACATGCCGGCGGAACCCTTTATCGTGTGCAGATTCCGGAAGACATTGTTCACCAACTCCATGTTCTCGGAATCGCCTTCCAGCTCCACCAGCATCGATTCGATATTGTCCAGCATCTCCATGGATTCTTCAAAAAATAGTTCAATTCCTTTTTCACTTTGCAGCATACATCAACTCCAGACTTCATTTTTCACCGATTCGGCGAAGTCGGTCCGGGCATGTTTAAAAAAACCGGTCAGCTGAATCATCCGCCGCAGCTCCCCGGATATTTCTCCGTTTAACAGGAGCGCTTTGCTTCTGTTTTCCGCGTATTTATCAGCACTGCATAAAAGCTGAAGAAAGGAGGAATCAGCCTGCTTGACCCCGGAAAGATCAAGCAGGAATGTTTTCCCTCCGGCCAGTATTTTTAAAAACACAGCCCGCAGTTTTTCAATCCGGTCTACCGTCATGGCCCCCTGGAAAACAACCGCGATACTATTTCCGGATTTTCTGCAGCTAATTCTGTTCTTCATAATCTTAATACTCTTCGTAATCCTTATCGCTTATGTCTTTTGATCCCCGGTTGTTCTCATCGATAATGCCGGAAAGTTTTATTCCGGTTACCTGTTTTTCCTGCCTCTGATTTTTGACTGCTTCCCCTTTTACCGTGTTATTGCCGTTTCCATTCCCGCTTCCGCTGCTGTTACCATTACCGTTACCATTGCCGTTTCCGGTGTTGGGAGATGTCTGTTTAACTTCGATTTTCTGCTGTTTCGGTTTATCCAGGGATTTGATTTTTTCCTGTCCCGGCTGACCAGCGTAGTCCTGACCGACTTGGAAGAACGATACAACAGACCGGAGATGTTCCGCCTGACCAGCCAGTTCTTCCGATGTCGCCGCCATCTCTTCGGATTGGGAAGACTGCTCTTCCGAAGTTGCCGCGACCTCTTCCGAAGATGCCGCGTTCTGCTGGATAATCGAATCCAGATCGTTCATTGCCTTATTTATCTGTTCGGCTCCGCTGTTCTGCTCCCTGCTCGCGGCGCTGATATCCTGGACGAGTTCAGCCGTTTTCTTAATATCCGGTACTATTTGCGTCAAAAGTTCTCCGGCCCGTTCCGCCACCGCTACGCTGTTGGTAGAAAGTTCGCTTATTTCTCCAGCCGCCTTCTGACTGCTCTCGGCCAGTTTCCGGACCTGGGCGGCAACCACGGCGAATCCTTTTCCGTGCTCACCGGCCCTGGCCGCTTCGATCGCGGCGTTCAGGGACAGCATGTTTGTCTCCCGGGCGATATCTTCGATGATGGTTATTTTTTCCGCTATCTTTTTCATGGCTGCAACAGTATCGGTAACCGCCTGCCCCCCGTCTTCCGCGTCTTTAGCAGCCTTCAGGGATATCTTCTCGGTAACCGACGCGTTATCCGCGTTCTGCTTGATGTTAGCGGCCATCTCCTCCATGGAGGATGATACCTGTTCCACTGCCGAAGCCTGCTCCGTTGCGCCCTCAGACATCTTTTGAGCGGTGCCGGACATCTCTTCGGAACCCACCGATACCTGCTGGGCCGCCTGGCTCATCTGCTGGCTTCCCACCGATACATTGGTGGAGGCTATCTGCACCTCCCGTATAACCCCGGCAATTTTCTCCGTCATATTGTTGAGGGAATTGGCCAAATCGGTAATCTCATCACCGCCGTACACATCCACGGTGGAATCAAAATGTCCTTCCCCCATTTTTGTGGCATGATTTATAACCAGTTTTGTCCGTCTGATGATAGTCCGGACAATGAGGAAGATAATGATACCGACCACAATGACGATTGCCGCGGTAGTTATTATTCCAACAAGCTGGATTTTGTTCACGTCGGAGAATACATCGGACAGGTCAGCACCTACAGCAATTATCCATCCGGTAACATCGGTCCCGGATATGGAAACGATCTTCTGTTCACCTTCCCAGGGATAAAAAACCATTCCGTTCTTTTTCTGGATCATCTCCTGACCCCAGTCATGGATAGATATGTCTAGAGACAGAATATTGTTCTTGTCCGGATGAGCTAGAATCACACCATCGGAATTCATCATATACGCGTATCCTCTGGTTCCAACCTTAATCGGTGAGATAAATTCATCCGAAAAACCAAAAAGGGGAATTGTTGCCAGAAAAACTCCGGTGGTTTTCCGGTCGACCTTTACCGGACTGGCGATCACAAAAATAGGATTCCCTGTTACTTTATGAAGCATCACATCACTTATTACTGTTTCCCCACGAATAGCTTTCTGGAAATAATCCCTTTCACCTACATCAACCGTTCCAACATCAGTGGGATCATTAGAAGCCACCAACATTCCGGTATTGTCGGCAACATGCATCGTTTCATATTGCTTATACCTGGATAACAGATACATGATCCGGTCATTCGCCCGTTCAGTTACCTCCCCGCCCGGAGCCGTAAAGAGGGACGTAAACTCATCATCTTCAGACCACACTTCTATATCATTGCGGTTCCGTACCAGGTACTCGTCGAGCTGCCGGACCGCGGTATCGGATAACTGTTCCAGTTCGTGAATTGTCGCGCTTCTAATCGATTGCTGGGCTATAACAATGGATATAACCGCAAGCAGAACCATACCTGCTAATACTAAAAGCAGAGTTGGAATCAAAAACTTATTTTGAAGATTAAACTTCATTTTCTTTCCTCCTGAAATAACCCGGGGGTTTTTAATTTCGTCTACCTATATCAAAAACCGTGCCAATTATTTTTACGGTATAATTGTTTTCAATAAAGGGAATTAAAGAGATTCAGAAAATCTATATAGGGATTCGAAGGTGTAAACTCTTTTAGCCGGAATCAGTACCGTAAAACGTTCGGCAGGAATAATTCCTTTGAGCATAAACAGTTATGATGCTGTAAAGAAAAATTTACATGGAAAGAAATGTGTCGCCCGGAAAATGCTATGGGGAAAGCTTCATGGACTTGAGCCTGTTGCCCAGGGCCTGCCGGGTCATTCCCAGGAGGGCCGCGGCCTGGGATTTGTTGCCGCCGCTCCGGCGCAGGGCTTCCTGGATGAGAAGCTGGTCGGCTTCTTTTATACTCGGGAGTACACTGAAACCGGAAAACGGAGTAACCGCGCTTCCGGATGCCTGTTCGGTTTCAGGCTTCCGCGGAAACAGCTGGGTTCTCAAATTCCTTACCGGTGAGGCCCCTGCCCGGTTTTGCAGAACCATGTCCTGAACGATTCCCTCCAGTTCCCGGATGTTTCCCGGAAAGTCATAAAGACTCATGGTCCGGTAAAATTCCGGTGAAACCGCCGGCACCTTCCTTCCGAATTCTTCCGCGGCCCGGTGCAGGAAATGATTCACCAGGAGGGGCAGATCTTCCTTTCGGTCCCGAAGCGGGGGAAGGTGGATCCGGTGGGATTTAAGCCTGTAGTAAAGATCGTTCCGGAATTTTCCCTCTGCCATCTGTTCTTCCAAATTCTTATTCGTCGCGAAAACAAATCTGGCGTCGGTGGACAGTGGGGAATCGGAACCGAGGGGATAATACTCCTTATCCTGTATAAGACGGAGCAGTTTTATCTGACTCTCCGGCTGAAGATCGCCTATCTCATCCAGAAATAAAGTACCCTGGGCGGCCTTCACGATCAAGCCGCTTCTGGAGGATTCGGCTCCCGTAAATGCCCCTTTTTGATGCCCGAACAGCGTATCCGAAAAAAAAGTGTCTTCCAGGCCGGCTATGTTGACCGGAACAAACAACCCCGGCCGGCCGCTGCTGCGGTGCACGGACCTGGCGATAAGTTCCTTTCCCGTACCTGTTTCTCCGGTTATAAGAATGGGGAGCGACGACGGCGCTACCGCTTCAATGTACTTGAATATCGAAAGCATTCCCGGATCCCGGGTAATAATGTCGGAAAAAGCTTCCGGTTGGGACAGTTCTTTCTGCAGAAATATATCATTCAGCCGCTCGTTTTCCGCGGTTATCTCCTGAAAATCCAGCGCCTTTCTGATCTGAAGCTTCAGTTCTTTTATATCCACCGGTTTTACCATGTAGGTAAAAGCCCCTTTTTTCATTGAATCCACAGCCGTTCCTACATCATCAACAGCAGTGATTATGATAACGGGGATACCCGGAAACTGTTCCCTTAGGCGGGGAAGAAGATCGTACCCGGAGACATCCGGCATATTCATGTCCAGCAGAATAAGAGAAGGACGGCGGCTTTCGGTGAGCTGCAGAACCTCCGAACCGCGGCTGCAGCTGACTGCGTTTGTGTATCCTTCCAGGGCCAGAGCGGTTTTGAGCGCAATCAGGGCCTGTTCCTCATCATCTACCACAAGAATTGGCGCTAAAGTCGATTCACCCACCGGGCGCCTCCTCCGATGATTGTCCATGCCTGGGTAGAGTTACCGTGACCGCGGTGCCCTCGCCTTCCCGGGATTCGAAACTGACGGTACCGTTCATCCGTTTCAGGATATTGTAAGAAACCGAAAGTCCCAGGCCGGTTCCTCCCCTTTCCTGTTTCGTTGTAAAAAACGGATCTACCGCTTTGGAAATGGTTTCACTGGTCATACCTTCTCCGTTATCCTGAAAGATAACCGTTACCGTGTCTCCTTCCTCCCTAATTACAATTCTGAGTCTTCCGCCGGAGGATGACACCGCCTGGCACGCGTTCGCAATAATATTGATAAATACCTGTTCCAGCTCATAATAACTGCCTAAAACCATGACCGGGGACGAATACTCCACCGAAAAATTTTCGATATTCTTTTTTATGGTGTCATCGGTTATGAGCACGGCGGATCGGAGTACGGCGTTCAAATCCACGGGATACAATTTCCCGCCGTTTTCATACCGGATGAAATTTTTCAGGTTCTTGATCAGCTTTTCGATCCGGAACGCCCCTTCTTCTATCCCCTGAATCAGTTTAGGCACCAGGTTCCCGACGGAATCATAATCCAGCGAACCTAGCCGCATATCCTTTAAACTTATTTCCTTTTTGCTGAGGTAATCGGTAAACTCGTTCCATAACCTGGAGAGATTCCTGGCATTAAGGGAGATAAAGTTATTCGGATTGTTGATCTCGTGGGCAATACCGGAAGCCAAAGTTCCGAGCGAGACCATCTTTGATATTCGGGCAAGCTCCTTTTCCTGGGTCCTCCTCTGAGCCTCAACCTTCATCCGCTCGGTTAAATCGATTCCTATTCCCAGGATGAGCTCTCCCTCCCCTTCCCGCGAAATAAGGGAATAGTGCCATTCCGCCGGAACGGGGTCTTCTTTGGACCGGAAGTTCAGCATCAGGCAGCCGACCTCGTTATCCCCGAGGGCGGCTATTTTTTCCCGGTATTTTTCGGCGGAATCTGAATCCATGAGCGAAAAGATGTCAGCCGAACGTTCACCCACCGCGCCTACGGTGTTCCGGAAGACCATATTCGTCATTATCAGCTTCCCGGACATGCTATGGGCTGAGAACATTACCGGCATGGTAGACACCATCCGGTTGCTGAATTCGAGCTCTTTGCGGAGGGATTCTTCCGCTTTTTTGCGGTCCGAAATATCAATAGTGATTCCGGTTATTCGGACGGGTACACCTTTATTGTTCCGTCCGGTTATTCTCCCCCGGCTCATCATCCAGCCGACCGATCCGTCCCGTTTCTTAACCTGGGCTTCGGTATCGGCGCCGGAAAGAGCTCCGGATTTGAGCTTTTCAAACAGTTCATGAGTGGGGTCCACATCGTTCGGGTAAAGGATCTCTTCCCGCACTTTTTCTATTGTGATAACTGAATCATCCAACTCAAGCATATCCATGAGGATATCATTCACTTCGATTGTGTCCCGGACAAGATCCCATTCCCAAATTCCTATCCGGGCACCTTCTAAAACGAGGGTAAGCTGCTCTTCCAGACGCTGCCGTCTCGTTTCTTCTTCCTTCCGGGCATGGATATCCTGAAACACTCCGGCCATTTCCAGGATTCTGCCGTCCTCCCGCCGGTGGATCACCTTGCCGGATATTTCCAGCCACCGGTATCCCCGGTCGCCTGTCAAAAAACGGAGCTCGATTTTCGCGAGTTTCTCCACGGCTTCTTTCCGGACCATTCCAAGGCTCCGGATCCATTCATCCGCGGAAGGCATATCATCGGGATAAAGGATGCTTTGGAAATAAGAGATCGGAAATGATACAACATTTCTGTCCATACCGAGGAGGCGTGATGATTGATCATTTATAAAAACCTTCCCCGTCAGGCTGTTCCAGGTCCAGAATCCCAGTTCCGCGGCGGTTACAACCATATCCAGGTTATCCCGGGTCCGGGATAACTCTTCTAAATACGCGCCCAATTCTTCCCGGGCATTCGAAAGCTGTTCGTTTCTATCCTGTAAGTCCCTGTCTTTTGCTTCAATTTTTTCTGCGAGAAATTCTGATTCCCGTTCAACCTGTTCTTTTTTTCTGGCACGGTCTAATGCCCGATCAAGGGCTTTTCCGAGTACCTCAAAATCGGTTACAGGCTTCATGATATAATCCCATGCGCCGTATGTCAGGGTGTCAATCGCGTCTTCAATCGTCCCTTCCCCGGAAATTACGATAAGCGGCAGATTGGGATGTTTTTTACTGATTTCGGCAACGAGCTCTTTCCCGTCAATTCCGGGCATCCGGAGATCGGTAAAAACAGCGTCCGGAAGATAGGATTTGAGCATTTTCACCGCGTCCTCTCCGGAGCGGGCAGTCAGAACACTGAAACCGTTCCTTTTGAGATACCGGCTTAAAATCTGGAGGATTTCCTGATTGTCATCGACAATAAGTACTGTCTTGTTCATTTTCCTCTGTATGATTTTTTAATTTTTTCGTAGCTGATTCCGAACCGTTCAGCGATATCCCGGGCGTAACTCCGGCCGAGAGGAGGTCCCGGACTGATACGATAGGTCCGCTTTATTCCTGTTTCCTCGTCGGGATAGGCGCTCACTCCGGCCACAAGGCTCCCGGCGGCGGCGGCGGGAAATTGCTTGTTCAGAGTCTCTAAATCTTCAGCCAACTCATGCAGATGGGTTGCATAGATTCCCCGTACTCCAATGTGGAGAAACGATTTTAGAATATCCCTGCCGATATAAACCCCCTCTCCCGGAGCGGTGCTGGAAAGCGTTTCATTCAAAAAAACCATACTCCGCGCGGTTATTTTATCAAACATTTGAGAAAGGCGCGATGCCTCCTCCGCGAGTCTGCCTTCCTGCCTCTGGGCGCCTTCCTCCGCGGGAAAGTGGGTTACCACCGTATCCGCGGGAGTTATCGATCCCGATTCAGCGGGAATGAACAGACCGGACTGGCCGAGGATTTGATAGATCCCGGCGGAACGGAGGAACGTTGTTTTCCCTCCCTGATTAGGTCCGGTAAGTACCCAAAAAGATGATTCCCTGTTGTCGAAATAAAAATCATTTTTAACGATTTCCGATGCTTCCATCTGCCCCGCCAGCAGGGGGTTGTATAATCCCCGTACCCGGCCGGTTAATGTTTCGTCCCTGTTTATTTCGGGGACACAGACCGGCAGACCCATTCCGGTGAGCCGCCGTGCCGCATTTTCAGCGAAATCATAAAACCGGAGCTCCCGCGCGGCGTTTGAAAATGCTCCTGTCTGGACGGAAAGGTACTTGCTTAAAACACGGGATATCCTCCGGAACGCGGGTTTAAGAATATCGGCAAGGTCCTGGAACAGGGGAGAGAGGGGAAAATCTTTTCTGCCGGAAAATCCAAGGGACGGATCACGGTGCATGGGTCCTTCCGGAGCATATTCACTTTTCCCGCCGAGAAGCCGGTCAATTAAAGGTGATTTCCGGAAAGCAGTCTCATTTACGGACAATAACGCCGCTTCAACGGGCCGAAGCCGTTCATTCAAATTAATTCCGACAGTGATACTGCGTTTTTTACGGATCCCTTCCTGCATCCCGGGCAGTTCATTTTTAAGTGATTGAAATTCTCCGCTGTGAAGAATCACCTCGATGATTTCCCGAAACCGGATTAAACCCCGGGATTCCAGGGGAACACCGTCTAAAGCGGATCCGAATCCTTCAACACACTGTCTAAAAAGTTCCAGTTCTCCCAACCGCCAAAGCATATCAAGTATGGGGGCTTCCAGATTCCGTCTGGTCTGTACTGAATACGATATTTCTTCAACCTTCGGGAGGAGTTCCCGGAAATCATGTACCAGCTGCGGATGATCCATAAGGTCCCGGAAAATTTCCTGCCGATACCGGATCACATCGGGATCGGAAGGCGGTGAAGCGAGTATGTTCTTTACGAAGGCCGCCTGGGTACCCTTGGGCAGAATTGAATTGATCAGACCGTCTATATCAAGATCCATAAAGGTCTGACCGGGAATACTGCCGTTTTTCCCATCTGTTCCCGCGGGTTTCAGAAGGCTCAGGGCGAAAAGTTGTTCTGTCATCATGTGTAACCTACTGCAGGATACACCGGACGGTCAAATACAGCACATTTTTTTTCCGGTGATGCCGATTCATGTAAATGCTTGGTCAAATACTGTCAGAATACTTCGTTTCCGGCTATGACTTCTCTATAATAATAATAACTGTCCTTCGGAATTCTCCTGTAATCGGTATAGTCACAGTATACAATACCGAACCGCCGGGTGTATCCGTAGGCCCATTCAAAATTATCGATAAAAGACCATAGATAATACCCCTTAAGCGGTACCCCGTCATCTATAGCCGCGAGACAGGCCTTGAAATGATCGTTCAAGTACGATATGCGTTCCGGATCGGACACCCTTTGAAGATCGATGTCGGGAATATCGTGAAAGGCGCATCCGTTTTCGGTCACGTAAAGGTCAAGACCCGGGCAATGATTTTTCAGCCACATGAGCTGACGGTAAAGCCCGGCCGGGACGATCGGCCAATCCATGGCTGTCTTTTTATGATACGTCGGGATTTTCCGGAACTTTTCCGGTGAATCGGGATCGTACTCCGCGGCAAATTCGAAATAGTAATTCACACCGAGAAAATCGATCGGCTGAGCAATAATATCCATATCGCCGTCTTTAACAGGCAGGGTGATGCCTAGGGCGTCCAGGTGACGCTGGGGATACCCATTACCGATCAAGGGATCTAGAAACATCCTGGTCTGTTTGTCCGCTCCCCGGTCAGCCGCTTCAGCGTCATCCCGGTTGCTGCCGGCCGGTCTGGGAGTATCCAGGTTCAGTGTGGTGCCTATTCTGCCGCTGTATCCGTCGGAACGGTACTGTTTTACCGCGAGTCCGTGAGCAAGGTTCAGATGGTGAATCGCCCGGTACGCCTGTCCGAGGTCTTTTATACCGGGAGCGTGTACTCCGACTTCATATCCGAGAATGGAACTGCAGAATGGTTCATTCAATGTTATCCAAAAGTCAACTTTATCCGAAAGTGCTTTAAAACATGCGTCGGCGTAATCAGAATACCGGTAGGCGGTATCCCGGTCCGCCCATCCCCCCCGGTCCTGAAGTTCCTGAGGCAAATCCCAATGGTATAAGGTTACGGCCGGTTTAATACCGTTTTCCAGAAGCGTGTCGATTAACCGGTGATAATAATCGAATCCCTTGGGATTCTGCTCCCCTCCTCCCCGGGGGAAGATCCGGGGCCAGGCCAGGGAAAAACGGTACGATTGAACTCCAAGCTTCTTCATCAGCGCCGCGTCTTCCGCGTACCGGTTATACTGGTCGGCGGCAAAATCTCCGGTATGACCGTGAATCACCTTTCCCGGGGTACGGGAGAAGGTATCCCAAATACTCGGTCCCCGGCCGTCGGCCTTATGCGCGCCCTCCACCTGATAACTCGCCGTGGCAGTTCCCCATAAAAATCCTTCCGGAAATTGTGTGCTCTTCATTTTATAGTTGATTACTCCTTTTCTTTTTTATCCATGCCATGATACCATAAATCATGACAAGAAAAGAAGTAGTCGCGGCGGCGCTGGATGGCAGCCGGCCGCCTTATGTACCTTGGCATCTGGATTTTACACAGGAAGCGGAAGAAAAACTCCAAAGACATTTCAATACCGCAGACCTAACCGGTGTCCTGCAGAATCATTTCCTGCCGCTGGGTAACCAGATTGTAAAATTTGAGCGTCTTGGCAACGGAAGAGTAAAGGATTATTTCGGCACGGTCTGGGACAGGAGTGTGGATAAAGATATCGGTGTCGTTGAGGAACCCCTCCTGGCCAGTCCGACTTTACAGGGGTACGAGTTTCCCGATCCTTACGGTGACGGTTCTTTCGAAACGATCGAAGCCCGGATATCCGGACACCCCGAACTTTACGCCCTCTATTACATGGGTTTTTCTCTGTATGAAAGGGCTTGGATTCTCAGAGGAATGGAGAACCTGCTGATGGATTTTTATCAAAATCCTGAATTTGCCCGGGAACTTCTGGAAACAATAACGGAGTACAATCTACAGGTAATACGTAAAGCACTCACCTATCCCATCGACGGTATATATTTCGGAGATGACTGGGGGCAGCAGAACGGATTAATTATGGGACCGAAGCTTTGGCGGGAGTTTATCTACCCTCAGCTGAAACGGATGTACGGTGAGGTTAAAAAAGAAGGGAGAAAAGTTTTTATTCACTCCTGCGGCGACGTGGATGAGCTCTTTGATGATCTCATAGAAATCGGCTTGGACTGCTTTAATCCTTTCCAGCCCGAAGTGATGGATGTGGATTCCTTGATTAAGCAGTATTCGGGCAGACTTGCCTTCCACGGCGGATTATCCACCCAGCGGACACTTCCCTACGGGACTACCCGGGATGTGGCGGCGGAAACCGCAAAACTGCTTAAGTTGGGTTCCCTGGGCGGTTATATTTTCGCGCCGGCCCATGCTGTTGAAGGAGATGTTCCCCTGGAAAACATGCTTACATTCATCGATCTATTGAAGGAACAGACCGGTTTCAGCACCGGTCCGTAAAAACCGTTAGTTTCCAAACGGAATGGAGTACATAATTCCCAGATTTACCTTTATCAATGTGAGGGCGGCAATAATCGCGCCTCCCACGGCATTCCCGATAGCTCCCCCGACATCGGTTGATTCTTCCAGTTCGAAACAAGAGGGGAAGGCGGTAAAGCCGAAGTTGAATCCAAGCTCGCCGGGTCCAAGGGGAATAAACGTGTTTGACAATCCCAGCATTACCATGACCGGGGGATCCGGCAGGTAATAGTCGTAACCCGCCTTCTCATTTGGTCCTTTCACCGCTGGCGCAGCTCCGACGCCGAGATATAACCAGCCAAGCTGCCCCTTGATATAGGGAGCCAGATAAATCTCTTTATAATTTAATCCGAATACCGTTTTAACTCCCCCTCCTATTCCGAATATGCCGTTCCTGTACATTCCTGCCGCCTCCGGTACAAAATGGGCGGAATTCAGACAGAGTCCGAAACTCATCGTTGTATCTACACTAAAGTATCCGTCGGCAGAAGCACTAAAAGCGGAGAGCATCAAAATACATGACCCGAATGCGATCTTCTTCATAACTTCCTCCAGGATACAATATATCACATCCGGTTATTTTTTTTCTTCCTTTTCCTGTTTATCTTGTTTATCCTTTCTATTTTTTGTCTGAATTGTGGTAATGAGCTTTTTGACCGTAATGTCTTTTAATTCCCGGTCCAGCTCTCTCTGCATTGTTTCGAGTACTTCCTTTGTACCGGGACTCAGGTAGGCCCGTGAAAAATCCCTCTTTCGTCCGATTATGACATCGATAAGCTCATTCATGGTGATGGAATCAAGGGGACGGGCGGGAACGTAGCCTTCCTCATCTCCCCGGACAGGCAGGATAAACTTTTCCTTAGAAAGAAGACTGATTATGGATTCTATTTCACTAGTGGAAAGGTTAAGGCGCTTCCCTACCGTAGTCGCCGTCGGGGGAACATCTTCCTTCTCATACTGATCCGCGATATGCAGAAATAAATCAATACCCGCTGCTATTCTGTCACCGGGGGAACGGAATGTTTCCTCTTCCCCGCTGGACGGGATTTTAACGTTTTGGTGTACATAAGCTACTTCCAGGGAAATCATAATGATGATCCACCCTAGATACAGCCATATCAGGAAGATGGGAATGGCTGCCAAGGAACCGTAGACTACCGAAAAGGTTATGGATTTGCTCACAAAGAGGGTGAACAGCCGTTTTGCTATTTCCCATAAAATCGCCCCGATGATGGCCCCGATCACGGCGCTTTTAAAATGGACCTTCCCGTTCGGAACAACCATGATCATCATCACAAACGCCAGAAAAATGAACAGCACGGGAAATATAGCCCGAAAAATCGTTTCGAAAATGCTGTAGCCCGGAAGCTCCGCCACCCCCCGGAAGGCGTCACGGATAAGGTTCGATATTGAAAAACTCGCTCCGATCAGGATACTGCCGAAAACAAGAACCGCGGTATACACTTTGACAATATCGATAAATGAACGGTCCGACCGGGCTCCCCAGATGATGTTGAAGTTCCGCTCAATATTATTCAGAAGCAGGATAGATGTCACAAGAAACATGCCGAGCCCCACTGCCCCTAGGGTACCGGTATTCTCCGTGAAATTCTCGAAGTACTCCAGAATCTGATCCTGCCGGGCGGGAACAAACATATCGATCAGAAACTGTTTAATGGACTGTTCGATAGATGAAAATGATCCTACCGCGCTTAAAAAAGAAAACAGCACCACAAAAAACGGAACCAATGCGAGCAGGGATGTATAGGCAAGGCCGGACGCGCGGATAATGCAGTCATCCTTTATAAACTGTTTTCCAGAATGGTTTAAAAACTGCAGATCGAATACAAGGGTTTTTTTTACTTTCGGATAAGCATTCGGATCAGAGGTTAGAAGTTCGTTAATTATCTTATTGTTCATGTCTTATAAGATAATGAGAATATACAGCAGAAGTGAAGCCGGCTCATCATTTATATACCAGGAGGCTGAATGCGGTATTGCAAAAAAAACCGCCTGTAACGGCGGTTTTTTTCGATTTATTGGATACTACTTCGCGTAGTACTCGACCACGAGCTGTTCATCCGCGATGGTCGGTATTAAATCACGGGTAGGCAGAATAGTGACTGATCCTTTGAGTTCATCCCGGGAAACATCCAGCCACTGCGGTACGGGCTGTGAACCTGTTTCTGTTAATATCCGGCGGGCTAAATCCTGGGATACCTTTCTGTCTTTAACGGCAATTTCATCCTGAGCTTTCACCACAAAAGAAGGAATGTTAACACGTCTTCCGTTTACCTGGATGTGGCCGTGGTTAACCAGCTGCCGCGCCTGTGACCGCGTGGAAGCAAATCCCATCCGATAAACGACATTGTCCAGACGGCGCTCTAAAAGAATAAGCATATTATGCCCTGCCACACCTTTCATTGTTTTTGCTTTGGCAAAAAGATTTCTAAACTGTTTTTCCGATAAACCGTAAGCAAATTTCAGCTTCTGCTTTTCACCTAACTGCCGGGCGTATTCAGTTTTTCGAATCCGGCCTCGCCGGACTTCACCCGGTCCCTGGGGTTTTCTTTTTAAGAGTTTATCGTATTTGGGATTCCCGTAAATATTTATGCCGAAACGGCGTACAACTTTTCCTCTGGCTGTTGAATTTCTTGCCACTTACTGCTCCTTTTCTCCAATGGAACTTGATTTAATTTCCGGAATCTTTAAGACAATCAAATTAAAACTTCAGTCGAAATACTGCGTGATGATTACATCTCAAGTTTCCAGGTAACTTTCAAATTTTTACTGACTAACACCTTGCGGCGGTTTAAACATAAGACAACCCTCCCCGATAAAGCTTGAGTTCAGAGGATTGCTTGGACTAACATAAAACAGTTGAAAAAAACTGTCAAGAGAGGAGAATCCTTTTCCCAATATACAGAATCTACTTCTTCCGGGATTCCCCGAAAAGTCTTTTAAGGAGTCCCGGTTTTTTCCTGTTTCCCTTCTTCTCCGCGGGAGAACGGTCCTTATCTGCCTTAAAATCTTCTCCGTATTTTTTCCGGTAGTAAGCCAGGCGGTCTTCCATGGAAGAGGAGCTGTCCGGCTTTTTCCCCAGGGCCTGGTTCACGTTGATATCCTTTTTCCGTTTCGGTGCGCCTTTTTTTGCTGCCGGTTTATGCTGGGATTTCCCCTTTGCTCCGGACGGTTTCCCCGTTTGCGCCTGGGATTTCGGTTTTTCCGCTCTTTGAGTTCTGCCGGCAGGCCGGCTGCCTGTCCCTTTCGACCGGGGTGACGAGGGTTTCCCCCGGGAGTCCCGTTTCCGGCTGCTCCTGCTCCCCTGTCTTTCTCCGTGCCGTTCAAGCTGGATGAACTGATCGGCGCTTTTATCCGCCGAGAGCATGGCGTCGGAAACCGATTCTACCGGTATCTTCATGTTAATGAGTTTCTCGATCGGTTCAAGTCCGTAGACGTACCGCTCACAGGCAAAGGAAACCGCCTTCCCGGTTTTACCCGCCCGGGCGGTCCGTCCGATCCGGTGTACATAGTTTTCACAGTCTTCCGGCAGATCAAAGTTAATCACCATATCAAGGTCGTCCACATGGAGTCCCCTGGCGGCAACATCTGTTGCCACAAGAAACTGCAGCTTTCCCTGCTTTAGATCATCGATTATTCGCATCCGCTTTTTCTGGGGCAAATCTCCCATTATATAATGACAGTTGTATCCGTTTGCTTTGAGCCGTTTTGCGAGAATCTCCACCATCTTTTTTGTGTTGGCGAATATCAGCGCGTTCTGCGGCTGCTCCCGCTCTAAAAGTCCCAGGAGAAACGGCAGCTTTTCATCTTTCCCTAAGTGATAGAGTTTCTGCTGAATAAGATCAACCGTGAGTTTTTCAGGTTCTACAGCTATTTCCACCGGATTTCTCATATACTTCCATGCCAGATTTCTCACCTTCTGATCTAAGGTGGCGGAAAAAAGCATGGTGACCCGTTTATCAGGATCATCCATCCTTCTGAGCATCCACGTTATATCCGGATAAAACCCCATATCAAACAGCCGGTCAGCTTCATCAATTACCAGAATCCCGACTTCGGCAAATGAAAGCTTACCCGATTTGTTCAGGTCGATCAGTCTGCCGGGTGTTCCGATCATTACATCAACACCATTATTCAGGAGTGACTCCTGTTTCCAGTATCCCACCCCGCCGTAAAAGGAGCCGATTTTCAAACCGGTTTTTCCGCCGATGGTGTTGCCGTCCCGTTCGATCTGCACTGCCAGTTCTCTCGTCGGAGCGATTATCAGTGCCGTTTTTCCTTTAAACTCTTTATTCTCGAGCAGAAGCTGAAAGATGGTTATCAGAAAAGCGGCTGTTTTTCCGGTCCCGGTCTGAGACTGAACAGCCACATCCTTACCTTGCAGACTATGAACCAGGGACTGTTCTTGAACTTCGGTACAATCCGTAAACCCCGCGTCCTCTATTCCCCCCATAACCTGGGGATTCAAATCAAATTCATTAAATTTCATCTATTAATTTATTCTCCTTCTAAAAATATTCCCGGGAGCATTTAAGCTTTTTTAATATTTACCGCGGTGTTCTTTTTCTTAACCCGCAGAAGCTTTCCCGGGGCATGGGTAAAAAAACGGCTTTGTCTGTACTTCAACCGCATTCTTGCGTTTACTGCCCATCCGGAAGCTTCAATAATTGAACTTATGTCCCTCTTCCTCAGCTTTAAAAAGGCGGATATCGAGGCCGGAATAACAACAGCTAAAGCCGCGCTGCCGAAACCGATCAGAATCTGCCACCAGGCGATTTCAGCCAATGTTTTCGTAATAAAAGCAAGAGCTGAACTAACAGCCGCGACAGCTACGCCTCCCGCGGCGATCATCCCCGCTGTCCCCCCCGGCGGGGTTTGTCTCGGAACTGAGACCGGCTGGGTTTCTCCGGGTTGAAGCCGGTCTACAGCGATTACGGTTGTATCGTCCAGCTTTTTTTCCGCCTCCATGGTAATCGATTCTATTTTTCCTGTCACAAGCCGGCCAAGCCGTTTAAAAGGCGCGGCAACCGCTTCCCGGATACTCACCGGATTTTCTATAATATCGACTACTTCGGCGTCCTGTTCCAACCCGTGGATATCATGAAAGATCCCCCGCTTTCCAATGCCGAGATTACCGACACCTCCGGAAGTAACCGGAATCGCTGCTACCTTTGAAACGGCCCCGGACTTGTCGTATATGGCCACGTAAAGTACATACATTCCGGAAGAAACGGCAGTCCTTTTGTGGAGTTCCCGGTTCAATACAGGCACGGCAAGATTAAAATGCCGGCCGTCCATAATAAGTGTGCCTGTTTCAAACGCCGCTCTGCTGGAAATATTGTAGAGCTGAGGAAAACTCACAAAATTATTGGCAAAACACAAAATGTTAGCCTGAGAAAGAACAAGTTTCTCCAGTAATCTTACCTCCTCTATAGTGTACGCGGATTTTTCAGACTCCGTCAGCAGCGCGTCTATCCCCCTAACCGCGTCGGTTAACTTTTCCCCGTTAAAAAAATACTTCGGCAGGGTCTCATAGGGACCCTGGGGCCGTTTTGCCATCCATTCCGAATACGGGACAAGAATCTCCTTAAGGCGCATCCAGAAAGATTCCGAAATACCAGTTTCCGTTTCGGAAGGAAACCACTTGCGGAGCGGCTCTGTGAGAGTATCGAACTGTCGACGGTATTTCGGATTGACAGGATCGTTCATACGAATAATACCATCCGGCCTTACTTTCTGCAAGGGGAGTTTTTCCAGAAGCTCACCGGCCGCCGCGTCCTCACCGCCCAGGGGATCATAACTGTAATTCCGTATCTGAAGGGCCCCCGCGGCGGCAATTCCGCAGAGGAGATAAAAGCGTTTAACCTCCCCGTCCAGGGCGTCCACACCGTGTTTGACTGCCGCGGTATCATCTCCGAACGGCAAAATACTTTTTTTTGCTCCCGGTATATCAAGCTCTTTCTCCCACTCCTTATACAGCCCGATTCCGCTGGTAAATTCATTCAACTTCATCCGGTTAATGCCTGGCTTTCCCGAAGGATGAGGAACCCCGCCCGTGATCCTTATGGCTTCGGATATGAACTCAGCTTCCCCGGATTCTGTTTCTCCGGCTTTGGGAAGGATTACTCCAGCCCCGCTGATCGGGGAAGATAAAAGTTCAGCTTCCGCATCCCGGATCATTTTTAGAGAAAGGGACGTACCGTCGCCGGTACATCCGCTTAACTTTCTGAAGGCATCATGTATCTGCCGGCCTTCGGCTGTGTCCTGATTAATACACGCGATATCAACCGTGTCCGACTCCTGTTCGATACCGTCATACCGGCAGAGGAGCCGGAAAAGATGGCGAATCTCCCTGCGGAGATCCCGGCACCGTATCCGGTCATCATTATCCGCGTCCAGAATTGCCAGAAAATCCTTATCCATATTGATGGTAGAAATCGGAGCGCTGGTGGCTATCCAGAGAGCTTCATCAAGCTCAAGAACCGCCGCCAAATCATCCGCGGTGCGCAGTCTGAGATGTTTCGTATTACCGTAGCGCTCGAAAGCTTGTTTTTTTTTCATTGAATATTTTATTAAGCAACAGTACTGTTTTCAAAAATGTTCTGGAGAACCTCTGGAGCATTACCCTTTCTTGTCAAAATCCAGAGAAACCGAATTGATACAGTACCTGAGCCCTGTCGGTTCGGGACCGTCGGAAAAAACATGGCCCATATGCGCGCCGCATTCAGCGCAATGAACTTCTTCCCTCACCGTACCGAAACGTGTGTCCCTTTCGGTTTCTATAACCCCCTCTTCTATGGGCGTATAAAAACTGGGCCATCCTGTTCCTGAATTGAACTTGTGTTCGGATGAAAACAGCGGTTTACCGCAGCACCCGCACCGGTATATCCCGGTTTCGTGATGATTCCAGTAAAGACCGGAGAATGCGGGCTCTGTTCCCTTATTTAGCATCACCTCACGCTGTTTACCGGATAAATTTCGGTTGCAGTCCTTCTTCATGTTTACAAATATAGCAATTGCTGAATTCCCGGTCAATATTGGTCTTGACGATGAGATTCAACCTGAGCTAAATTTAAACGCGTCATCCGAGGAGGAGAAAATGGGAGATTATAAATCAGCGATTCGCGTCCATCAGACCAATATTGAAAAAGAGCGGCAGGAAATAGGCAGTCTATACAAGAAAATCGGAAATTATCTATTTGAAGAGAAACCGGAATTATCCGGGAATCCTTTACAGGAGATGAACTATACCAGCGGGAAAGAAATTACTTCCGATATTGAGACGGTTGATAACAGGATTGAAGAAATTATAGCAATTACTGAACATCAAACTGAACTCAGGAACCGGATAAAGACAAATACGGCTAGTATTAAGGCGTTAAAAACACAAAACCGGGAACAGTATGAACAGATCGGTGAAGCGGCGTACGAAGCCTACAAGAGAAACCCCTTCGTAGACAAGCGGTACAAAGACCTTTTTTTGGAACTTGAACAGAACCATCAGGAATTAAAAGAGATGGAAAACGATATTGACCGGAGTGAACAAAATCTGTCGGAGAAACCGTTTTTTAACAAGGTAGTGGAGCGGGGAAAGATTTTTCTGCTCCGCAACAAGAGAACAAGTAAGGTAAACGCCATCCCGCGGTTTTATAAGCATATCGGTGAACAGATATGCGAAAGCGATTTTCTGGAAACAACTGAAAACGAACTTATTAAACAGACCGCCCAGCCCTGCATCGAAAGACGGCGTACGATTCAGGACTTGGAAGCTAAAAATGACATGCTTGAGAACGACATCACCAAAATGGATGAGGAGCTTTCGGAATTATGCCGCGGAAACCGGACAGACCGGGAATTGGCGGTGTTGAAAAAAGAGCGGCAGGATAAGGAAACCCAGCTCGAAGGGGTGTATGAATCAATTGGAATAGCCTTTGTCGCGGAACCTGATAAAACGATCGTTTCGGATCCGGATGTGAATACTCCGCTGGACCGGATCCGGGTTCTCGAAGCAGATATACGGAAAGAGGAAGAGCAGGTCACCAAGTTAAGCGCGGCGGTAAAAGCGGAAGAACTCACCGCCTCGATAAAAAAGACCGAACTCACCATAGACAGTAAAAATAGTCAAATAGAAGCACTGAAAGAGGAATTAGCGAATCTAAAATCGGAGTTGGAAGAAACCGAAAAAGAACTCAAGCGCTTTGAATCCATCCGCGGTCCTGAAGAAGAGTTAGACGGGTAGGTCCGGCATCTTTACTACAAGGGTTATACTTCTCTTTCCTCCGGTATCTTCTGAATAGAGTACCGAATCGGTTGTAGTTTCCATCAGCGGGATTCCGTAACCGGTCTCGCTTCCCGGAACCGGAAGATGATCAGGATAGGCCGTCCAGTTAAATGGTATTCCAAGGTAGGTAAGACGGAGAAAGCAGCACCCGGAATTCCGGTACATTTCTGTTTCTATTATTTGATCATCTCCTGAAAGACCATGATTCACAATATTGGAAAACGCTTCGTTACCCGCTAAAATAAATCCTTCGATCCGGGATTCAGTCAAACCGCCGGAAGGCATACCTTCCCTGATGAAGTTGCGGAGTGCCGGCAGAGACTGGACGTTCCCCGGAAATTCAGTTTCTCTTCCTTCCCATTTCTCTCCGCTCTCCTCAGGTACCTTGATGCAGACCCCGGTAACATCATCCCGCAGATTTCCTCCGCTGTACTGAAAAATAATACCGGTAAGTGTTTCAATGAATTTTTCCGGTGCCGTTCCGCGCTGGGCAGCTACAAATTTTAGAAGCCGGTCCATGCCGAACACTTCACCTGCCGAGTTTACCGCCTCTGTTACACCGTCAGAAAAAAAGAACAAAAGATCTCCCGGTGCTAAAGGTACAGAATACTGCTTATATTTTTCCCACTTTAGCATTCCTAACGGAACGTTAGCGCCCTTCATCAGCCAGCATGTGCCGGTGGATTCCCGGTAATGGATTATGGGGGTATGGCCGCAGTCAACAAAATCAAAAAAACGGTGGACAAAAGAGTACCTTCCGTAATAGAGGGTGATAAAACTCCCCAAATCGAACAAGTTCCCTACCACCGATTTATGGGTTTCTTTTAAGATATCTTTCGGTTCCGGAAAAGCCCGTCCGCTGCTCCCTACCGTCAACCGGAGTTTTGACCGGAGGAGCACGCTTTTTACCGCGGCACTGACCAACGCGGCGGAAATTCCTTTTCCCATGACATCACCTACCGCCATATCCATACTGGAATCATCAAAACAAAAAAAGTGATAAAAATCACCGTCTACCCGGTGGGATGAAAGACTCTTCGCGGCGATTGTTTCCGCGGAGAGACAAGGTTCATCCAACAGCAGTGTGCGCTGTATCCTCGCGCCGACCTCGAACTCATACTCCCGGACCTTCACCAGCTCCAGCTCGGTCTCCTTCCGTTCAGTGATATCTTCAATGATCCCGGCAGCTCCGGCCGTTCCGTTACTTCCCGGGACCGGGAACATCCGTACCCAAATCCACCGGACCGAACCGTCACCGCGGATAATACGGAACTCTTCATTAAACTGTTCAGCATCGTTACGGGCATACTCTAAAGCCGCGGCAATCCTGTCCGCGTCGCCCGGATGAACCAGAGAAATCCATGAACCGGGATCCCGGTACAGCTCTTCAATGGGTATCTGCCACATTTCTTCAATGAGGGGACTAATGTAGATAAACCGTTGAAAATCCGATGATGTCATGAAAAACACTTCTTTTATGTTATCTACTATCTGTTTAAAGAATATTTCTTTCTCCTTCGGTGTTTCCGGAGGAATAAGCCGGGAAACACCGTCCGACACTAACCGGGATATCCGGGAAAAAAGGTTGAGTTCCGGTCTTTTCCATCTGCGGGGACGATCCGATTCCGCGCCGATGTATCCGATAACCCGGTTTCCGTCGAGAAGGGGAAAAGCCAGGGCTGCCCCGGTTCTCTGAGACCTGAGAATCTTTTTCTCCCCTGCCGCGGACGGAGGTAGTTTTTCAGTGTCGTCAATAATTACCGGTTCCCCGGCCCGTATCCTGGCTTCCCACCATTGAAGAACCCCCGCCGGGCGCTCATGCAGTTCACGGATGTATTCTTTTTGCCCCGGCGCAGTCCATTCATGAGTGTTATAAAGCAGCCTGCCGTCTCCGGAATACAGAAACACATACCCGCGGACGGCGTTCAGTACTCCGCATAGATATCCAAGTATATCTTCGATACCGTCATCGATACTAACCATATTCTGCCCGATCAGCCGATCTTTCATAATATTCTGGTTTTTTGCCTCCGGTGACCGGAAAAACAAATAGTACGCGATGCTAATGAGAGCCCCCGCGGAATACAAAGGGAGCAGGGCGTATTCGGCGGAAATAAGGCTGTACAGAATAAGCCCGGTAAAGATAAGGAATGTAACGGGAAGGAAAAGGGGGCGGATTTTCTCCGGATTCATGCGGAAAATGCCCGTACAGCGGCATCCACGGTATCACTTATTTCCATTATCCGGTTTAACCGCACCAGCTCAAAAAGAATTTTTACAGCACCGGTAACACCGGAAACTTTCATTTCAATCCCCTTCTCGTTTAAGAACCTGAAAATTGATAGAACCGCACCGAGACCGGCGCTGTCAACAAACATGACCAAACTCAAATCAAGTACATACCCATCGGCATCGGGGGATTGCTTGATTTGTTTCAGGATTTTATCCTTGAAGAGTGTATAATTACCGGCATCGAGATGCTCTTTATCTACAGCAAGTATTTCTATAAATGTCCCTGCCGGGGTTTGTTTCATCATTCCTCCCTTATCGTAAAAGGCCGTAAGGAGAATCCCAGGTCTGCACTTTTCCCAAAAAACCTGGAATCCTCCTCAGGTCGGGGGATCAAAACTTTTTTACATTCCGGGTAAGCCGAAAGGCTTTTTGTTTTCCCGTTCATGATATAGATGATAAGTTTGAGATAAGGTATCCGCAATTATCCAATAGTATAAAAATGCAGGTATACCGGGGTATACGTGACAGCAAATTTTTTTTCGCGGAAAAATGGCAATTTCCGGTGATGTCGATTTTGGTAATTGCTTGTAATAAAACAATTTATAAATTTTTATACGAATGTTATCGCCGGAAATTGCTGTATACGTGACGGCAGTGCCGAGGCTACATAAGGAAACGGATAGCGAGCCGAATAGACTGCTTTTCCTTTTCTTCCTGGAGCGGTTCTATCGATAAAATGTACTCCTCTCCCTGGACAAATCTGAAGGAGATATCCGCGTCAAGACCTAGTTTATCCATTGTACTGGAGAGTATATTCCGGGCTTTATCTTTAATTCGGAGAATTACGGGTGTTTCCTCCTGGGTAGGAAAAGAAATGAGGTAGGTACCGGTTTCGGGCGGGATAAAATGTACCTCCGTTCCCTCAGGCGGGAGTCCGATAGGAATATCCGCCTCCTTTGTCATCAGTACAGGTGGTCCCGTTTCTGATCCCGAATCAGGCAGCTCGTATTCTTCAGGACCAAGACAGAAGAGCGTCCCGCTTTCGGTTCCCACATATACGAGTTCTCCTTCCGGCACGGGCGCGGTTGATGGAACCCCGGTGATCTTTGTTTCCCAAACCAAGCTGCCGTCGGCCGGGCTGAGACACATGATCCTGCCGTCCCGGAGAGAAACATAGATATTCCCGTCTGAAAGAAGAACCGTTCCGACAGCGGAAGCCTCAAGTTCCTTCTCCCACAATACCGATCCGCTGTTCCCGTTAAGAGACCGGATCATCCGCTCCGAACTGTATATGATACGGTTCAAACCGGAAACCGGAGGTATTCCGGACCGCTCCTGGAATTTTTTGTCCCAAAGTATATCTCCGGATATTCCTTCCAGGAGCGCCGTTCTGCCGTCAAACCAGACCACACAGACCCGGCCGTCAGCTCCGGTGATGCCGGTCACCGGAACATTTCCGTTCTCCACGGAGAAAAGCTCTTCCCCGCTCTCCGCGTCGTTCCCCCGTATCGTGCCGCTCCCTGATCCGGTAATTACATTTCCGCTTACCATTACAGGACCCGCCGTAATTCCTTCTCCGAAAGTAACCTCCCACATCGGCTCCCCCTGCTGAACAGAAAGTGCGTGAACAGTTCCGTGGGTTGTCCCGGTAAATACGGCGGAATCGGTTATTACCGCGGAAGCCGCGGGAAATCCCCGCCCTTTAAACTGCCAGAGAAGTTCCCCGGTTAGATCGGAAACAGCATACAAAGATCCGTCGGCACTGCCGAAACATATCAGGTTGTTCCGCTTAACCGGAGGCGCAAGAATAACTCCTCCGGTACGGAAGATCCACCGGGGGCGTTCCGCGCCGGCGGACAGGGCGTACAGGGTAAAGTCGTAGGAACTGCCGTAAACTGTGCCGTCAAAAACCGCGGGATCGGCTCCTATCCTGGCATCGGCTGAATAGGACCAGACAATTCTTGAAGGAACAGCCGCGGCTTCCGCCTGAAAAAAACGGTGATATTGTGAACCGCCGTTATCGGAGCCGGAAACATCACGGTCCGGACCGGGGTCCGGATCCTGGTCCCTGCCGATCTGTTCATTCTGAACCGTCTGCTGTTCCCTGTCCTCCCTGCTGCCGTCGCCGCAGGAGAAAACAGAAAAAACAAGAACCGCCAGAAACAACCGCAGGAGTAGAAATATTCTATTCGGCATACTGTTCTCCGTACGTATATAACAGCTTTTCGGAAGCCGTTATCAGCCCCCGGCGCTCCAACTCTTCTATCAATATAGATGTCCTTTCAGTTCCAGCGTTATCTTCCGCCTTACCAAGGAAACGGATCAGCCAATGGCTCCGGAGTTCTAAATAATCCGGCCAGGAAAGGTTTCCTGAATCAAGTTCATCATTAAGAGTATTCAATAAACCGGTTGAAGCAGTTATGGCGTCCTTATCTTCGGATAAAATCGTTTCACCTTGGCGAGCAAGGCGGTGCAGATTGATCCGGGACTGATATTCATAAATCTCACGGATCGTTTCAATTCCCCGGCTCATATCTTTTATAAGAGCAGAAACCGCCGGGATGAGACCTGTGTCACTGTCTTCGCCAAGCCAAATTGATGTCAGTACATATACTGCTTCATATAGAGTAAGATCCATGGAAGCAAGCAGCCTGATTATCTCGAGAGACTCCCGGGTTCTCCCGGAGATAACTGAGGAAGACGGCATCATTATTCCATTCAAAGCCGGAATCATTACGTCCCGGTAAATCCGGTCAAACTGAATAAGACCCCGGGAGACATACTCGTTCCTTCGGACAGGGTCTTCCGTCTCCAGCCCCAGCTTAATCCAAGGGAAAATCACATCAGTGAGGAGCTGACCAGTTTCATCGTATTGAGATTCCACTGTTTCCGGCAGAGCACCGGATAAATATTCTGCCGAGTTTACCGGAGACTGGGTCAAATATGCCAGATTGTTCCAGCCTACTACACCTTGTCCGTGCAGTTTGCCCCATTCTTCCCCGTCAAGTGTTATGGACGGCGGCTTTGTCTGCTGCGAAAATACTTTATATACAATATCTACCGACTCGGTGAAATCAAACTCTGTTTTAATCATCAAATTCCGAACGGTATAATCCGGAAACGAATCCCGGGGCAGAAATAATGCCGTGGACACTGAACCTGCCCGTTTCTCAAGTTCCCGTACGGTTTTCGCGTAAAACCTGGAAAAGAGCTGCTCCAGCTTTTCAGTCAGGTAGTTATTTATCTTTTTCCTGTTTTCTATTTTTATTTCCAAACCCCAGCGGCCGGACAGCTGTCCGGATACAAGGACATGGGAGGCCCGGTTATTCAGAAAACGGAGAATGAGCCTTTCTGTTTCCAGGGCAGTACCGGTTTCGCCCTCGGCCTGCAGAAGAATGGAATTTAGTATGCTCAGTCCCTCGGTAACATACGATGATGTCCTGTTGTAGGCGGCGACCGCTTCGTTCGAATCACGGGCCCGGGCAATCTCCCTCTGCAGTGACTGTTCCTCGGTATCAAGACAGATGTCACCGCCGCTCTGCATTTTAATGAGCAGTCCCAAAACCTTTTCCAGATCAAGATGGAAATATTCTAGGGCGCGGGAAAAAATGATCCGGCCGGTATAGGTAAGTGAACTGAAACCGTAGACGCTCCGTGTCCAAAAATGCCTGGTGATATTGTCGTATTCCATGAGCGCGCAAAACAGAACAGGATCAATGTTCTCGATAGTATAGAGGCAATTCCGGTACCCCGAAGCTGTCTCAGCCGGTATCTCCCCGGGGGAAACCATAAAGAAAGGAAGGGTCGCGACCACTGCCTGGGGCAAATATTCGTTAAGCATGGACTGTGCTTCATACAGAGTCCGGTACCAGTTAACGGACTTTTCCAGTTCCTCTTTTATTTCCGAAGAACCGGCAAGGGGTATCCGGTTAAGCAAGGACCGGTGGAATTCCATGCCTCTAAAGAGCCCCTCAAGTCCTCTAACCATGCTCCATAACCGCCACCGTTCAAGACCTTCCCGGTACGGGGGCACCTCCCGAAGATGTTTTTTTCCTTCAATATCCTCTACAGTCATAAGGTCGAGCAGCTCGTTTATGTATTCTTGCCGGATTTCGGGAGAATTTTCTCTTAAAAGACGGCTTATCTTTCTGTAGAAATTGTTAAACCGTTCAACAGGTAACGCGGAATCAAGAAAAGCGCTGTTAATACGCTCCTGTACGGAGCTTTCAAAGCCGAAAGACGGTACTTTTACCGTGTAAACCGCTTCCCGAAGGTAATCCGTGACTTCCTGGATTTCTCTCCGGATATCAGGACTGCCTGTCATAATTCGCTCTATTTCACGGGCAGTCCGCCGGGCTATTTCCCTGACTGTTCCGGTCCCTGGAGAAGCAAGTTCTTCATCCGTTTTTTGAAGAAGAGCCTCAATGGAATCCGTAAGATGGGAATTATATTCTTTTTCTTTTAGATTCAGGATGGTCAAACGATCGGCAAATTCATCGGCTGTACCAGACTGATTTTGGCATATTCCATTCACGGCAGCTATGAACATAAATAGCCAAACGAAATAAAAAGTCTTTTTCATAAGCGCGTACAGCCTATCAAATATTCATGATAAGGTAAATTAGATTCACAGCGTTCCGGCAATTCCCTTAAAAAGCGGTTCCTGATAAAATCCGGTAATGGCCGATCTTTTCAGCAATGCCGAAACCGTTAACAGTGAACCTCTCGCGGCCCGAATGCGGCCAAGGACGCCGGATGAGTACATTGGACAGGAGCATATTATGGCTCCGGGAAGGCTGCTCCGCAGGGCAATTCAGGCTGATCAGCTCTCTTCCGTAATATTCTACGGTCCTCCCGGAACAGGGAAAACCACCTTGGCACGGGTGATAGCAAACTCGACCCGGAGCCATTTTATCGCTCTGAACGCTGTTTTGGGAGGCGTAAAGGAAGTACGCCGGGCAATTGAGCAGGCTGAGGAGCACCGCACCTACTACAGCAGGAGGACCATTCTTTTTGTGGATGAAGTCCACCGCTGGAACAAAGCACAGCAGGACGCGCTGCTGCCATGGGTTGAAAACGGTACGATCATCCTTATCGGTGCCACCACGGAAAATCCTTTCTTTGAGGTGAACCGGGCTTTAGTTTCACGCAGCAGGATCTTCCAGCTGAAGCCGCTTTCACGGGAAAACATGGAGTCGATCATGGAAACCGCGCTGGATGACTCTGAACGCGGATACGGTAAATACGATATCGTCATTGACCGGGACGCGGCACAACATCTGATTAAAACTGCCGATGGTGACGCCCGCAGTCTCCTCAACGCCCTTGAGCTTGCCGTAGAAACAACCCCTTCAGTCTTTCCCCCTCCGGAGGGAGAACAGATCCGGATTGATTTAAATACGGCTGAAGAAAGTATTCAGAAAAAGGCGGTGCTTTACGATAAGGACGGTGATTATCATTTTGACACAATCAGCGCTTTTATTAAATCGCTCCGGGGTTCCGACCCCGACGCTTCCCTTTATTGGCTGGCAAAAATGATTCATGCCGGGGAGGACCCAAGATTTCTTTTCCGGCGAATGCTTATAATGGCTTGTGAAGATGTTGGACCGGCCGATCCTTCCGCGGTCATGATTGTTGAAGCATGCGCCGCGGCATTCGACAGAGTCGGTCTTCCGGAAGGACAGTTCCACCTCGCCCACGCCGCAGTCTATCTGTCCACCTGTCCAAAATCCAACTCCCTGCTCGGCTACTTTGACGCGCGAAAGGCTGTGGAGGAGGAGGAACAAGGAGAGGTTCCTTCTCATCTGAAAGACGGAAGCAGGGACAAGGGACTCGGACACGGTGCCGGGTACATCTATCCCCATTCCTACCGGGACCACTGGGCAGCCCAGCCTTATCTCCCGCAGAACATGAGGGGAAAACTTTTTTATAATCCCTCGGAACAGGGATACGAACGGGAAATCCGTAATCAGGTACTAAAACGCCGGGAGCTGCAGCTCTCTGCCATGGGAGAAGCCGATCAGGACGAAGTACTGACCGTATCTCCCGAAGACAGAAAAAGGGAATTATGGTTTAAACGGATATCGGAGACCCGGATCGCCGCGTTAAACGCTGTAAGGAGCAGGATCTTTTCCGGAAACCTGATTCAACGGCACCATCGGGTGCTGGTTTCTGAACGGGGAAGCCCGTTCTTGGTATGGGAATCCTTGAGGAGGACTCCGGAGGGACTGACTGCCTACCTCAATCCGGAGCAGGAAAACCTTGATGAAGTCGGAGAGTTTACCGCCGCGATGGCGTATCCGGAAAAACCGGTGCTCCTAAAGGGGGACGCGGAAAATATGAGTAAAATAGAAGGGCTGGCTCCGGACACGCTGTTTGAACACTTCATCGGCAGAAACATACTTCCGGACCGGTCACACTTTTCCGGTTTTTTCACGAACCTTACCGGACTTCTTGAGCCGTCCGGGCTGTGTTTTCTTGCTCAAACTGTTCCCGGCAAAGCCCGTCCGATATCGGAACTCCTTTCGGAAGCCGGGGCGGAAAAAAGACTCACGGAGCGTCTTGAGGAAATCGACAGCAGGCTCCGGTCCGGCTCGGGTTCACCGCTTTTAAACTGGGACGGCAGGGTGATGACCGAAGCCGCGGTTTCCGCCGGATTCACCGGATGTACCGAAACCTATGAAACATTCACCGAACCCCGGATCTTCAGGGAACGGGAAATATTGCACTGGTTCAGCCGGGAGGAGGGAATGAATTACGGCGCGCTCTTAAAAGAACTGCATCCCGGTAATTACCCGTCCATGATAGAAGAAATTGTCCGAGCTCTCAAAGAAACGGAGTTCCAATGGCCCAGAACGTACCTCTTCTTTACCGCTTGTCGGCCGTAAGGAATCCCTCATAAACCCAGCCCATAGAACCGTCCGGAGACGATACCCTGTACCAGTACCCGGTATTTTTTCCCCAGGTTTTTTTCCGCGCAGTTCGATAGGAAAAAGTAAGCCCTGTGTTTCCCCGGATTTTTTCTATAAGCGCCGCGTATTCCGAGGGACAGGACCACAAAGGGAGGTAGTATAAAATCGATTTACCGGTTCCGGGTGTATAAATTACCGGTTCTCCGTCTCCATTGAATACGGAAGGAGAATCCGTGGAGACTACCCGGAAACCGAGAAACTCATCATGATACCGTGCCGAATTCCGGGAGCTGTACCGGCACTTCACTCCCAGCCGGCTCCTGCTGTGCATGTACGTCCATGCTCCTCTGACCGAATATTGAGTCTGTTCCGGACCGAGGATGCTCAGCGGATTTTGTACAGGGGAATGCCGATAGAAGGCCGGATGATACCGGTCCATCACCCATTCCTGAACATTTCCGTAACAGCCCGAGACATTGAACGGGCTAACGTCGCCGGTGATCTTATCCACCGGAAACACATGATCCCGGTATGTAAGGTTCGTTTCCTGTCCCAGGATCCGGCTGTCCCACTTTCTGAATTCTTCTCCCCACGGATAAAGAAAATTCTCTCCCCCCAAGGCTGCATATTCCCATTCCGCTTCCGTAGGAAGCCGGAAAAATCTCCCCGTTTTCTCAGAGAGCCACCGGCAGTATTCCAGGCAGTCCGCGCGGGTTATATTCACAACCGGCTTTTTGGAATTGCTGCCATGCAGACGCCAGGTATCGCTGTCGTTAAACTTCTCCGGCTCGGTGGTATATCCGGTTTCGCCGATAAAGGCAGCAAACTGGCTGTTGGTTATTTCATACCTGGATACAGCAAAGGAGGTTAGTTTGACCCGGTGGGAAAGATAGGACAACCGGGGTATACCGGTAGGTTCTCCCCCGGAACGGATGTACTGTTCCAGGGCTGTGTCACCCATCATGAAGGCGCCGCCGTCTATGTTGATCATTTCCGGCAGATCCAGCGCGGAAAGGACTGCCGGGAGCAAAATCATAAAATACCATATTTTTTTCATCTTATTCTTCTCCTTATACTGTTTAATTTTCGCTACTTTATTTTTTCCGCGGTAAAAATCTCCGCGGCCAAAAGATCAGAAGGATCAACCGTCAAGCGGTTTCTTACACTGGTATCAAAAACAACCAGATTTCCGTTTTCGTCAACATCCACGATGTTCACCCAATGGACGTACGTATTAGTGGCATCGTTCAGTGCGCAGGTGGTAATTTTGACATGGACATATACTTCCACCGATGTATCTTTATCCAATTCACATATTTTCTTGTATATTTTATCACCTTTTGTTTCAACCCGTTCCACGGATATTCCGATGTCTTCAGCCGCGGCCGCGATCAGAAGTTTAGCACCTTCTGTCGACAACGCTCCTCCGCCGCCGCAGTACAGTTTATTCTTTAAAGCCAGATCGTTCAGGCTTTTCGGAGTTTCATCCTCTTCCCCGATGATCGCATTAGCAATATTGGTAATCCCGGTAAGTTTACACCCCTCCTTTCCGATGGTTGTATCCTCCGTTCCCAGCTTGCAGTCCCGCCACCGTTTATCCTGCTGCCGCATGCCTTCCAGAATGCCCATAACAGTAAGGCCAAAAGGATCGGTGAAGTTAACCGGATCGCCGCCGGCGTAAATATACCAGTTGGTTCCGTCCCTGGCGGGATCCGGGGAAAAGAATCTTCCCGCCCTGGCGGAATAGATCCGGTGTCCCATATCGTAAAGTTCCGACTTCGGCAGATACAGACTGCCGCGGAATCCAGGAACAGGCAAAAAAGATTGATCAAGATCGCTGCCGGTCTGCCCGAATAAATCATAACAGATTATGTCATTGTGCGATGATTCTGACTCCGATACAGCCCTTACGGTGTTTGTACCGTCGGCAACAAGATATCTTGGACCGGTCCCCTTGCGGGAAAGATGAAGCAGAGATCCCGGAGCCGGCAGCGCGGTAAAGCTCTTTTCTCCCTGTTTTCTTCCGTCTGACGGCAAGTACCGGTACCGGTACGGGACGGAATTCTCTTCCTTCCCCGTCCCGCCGGGTGTACCTGTCAGTCCCGATATCTCAGTAATGCTTCCCGATACCGGCAAACCGGACACCGGATCCCGGAACATCCAAAAAGAGCCTTCCGTTTCCGCTTCGCGGTATACTCCTCCCGACAGCCGCCCGAAGGGATCGTAGGAATAGGATACGGAGCAGGAACCGGTCTCTACGTTTACTATTTTACCGTCCGGTGAATATTGAAAATACTTGTCTCCGGTGCTTGAGATATTTCCGTTTTCGTAGGTCACTGGAATATTTCCCGCCTGGATCAACCGGGATTTCTTATCGTACCGGTAGACGATATCTCCAAGGGGTGTGGCTTTCTGAAGACGGTTTCCGTCCATGTCGTAGGTGTATTCAACTTTCCAGGCCCGGTTCATCCGCATGTAGTCTCTGGGGAGCATGAATCCCATGGAAACGCATGCATCGCTTATTTCATCAACACCCGGAGCATCAGCGGGATAAAAATTCCAATCCGGTTCATGGTACGGAATCAGCCCCCAACTTTCCAATTCTTTTCGGTTGATTTTATCCAGCCATGTACTCTCGGGATAAAACACCTCGGTGATTCTGCCTCCGCTGTACCGGTAGTATGTTACTTCTCCCTGATGGTTTACCGCCGCCCGTTTTCTGCCGCACGGGTCATACAGATATGCTTCCCCGAAAACAATACCGGATTTTCCCCGGGATTCTTCCGAACAGACAATTCCTTTTAACCGGCTGCCTTAATATATCCGTTCAACCGAAATACCGTTACCGTATCTCCGGAGGATTTCCCTGCCTGCCTTATCGTACCGGAAAGAAACGGTACCGGTCTCATCTTCCGCCGCAACAAGGTTTCCCCGCCGATCGTACCGGTATCCGATTTCTCTTCCGGTTCCGGTACTGATCCAGGTCCGGTTTCCTCCGGGACCGTATCCAAATCCGTACTCCATACCCGAACCGTTCTCCGTCAGACCCGTAATTCTCCCCGCCTTATCGTACGCCAAAAAATACAGGCCGTCCCGGCTCGCCGCTTCCCGGAGATATCCATCCTGACCGTACCGGTATGAATAGAGCACCGTTTCTCCCTGCCGGATACCGGTAAGCCGGTTCATGCAGTCGTAACTGTAGGAGATGGATTTTCCGTCCGGAAAAGATACTTCGGCCGGGTTCCCCCGGATATCGTAACGGTATTCAGCTTCATAAGCGGCCGCCTCCTTTATAACCCGGCTTTGCGCGTCATACCGGAATACATATTCCCGTTCCTCAGGGGTAATGATGCTGATACAGTTGCCTCCGGCATCGTACGTAAAGGTTTGGGCCGGTCCTTCATCGACCGCGAGGCTGACACAGTCGCCGGCCGGAGAGTACCCGTAGGTGATCCGGCTTCCGCAGCTGTCGGTCCGGGTTACAACGTTTCCTCCGGGACCGTAGGCGTAACGGATCTCCGCGCCCGAGGGATCACGCCTTACGGTCATCCTGCGGGCGGCATCGTATTCCCGGGTCCAGGTATTCCCCTCCGGGTCGGTCTCTGAAGCGGGATTACCATTTTTATCATATCCATAACTCCAGTCGTTTCCTTCTTCATCCCGGTACCCGGTGAGTCTCCGGGCACCGTCATAGGTGAAAGATACACTGCTTCCATCTGCTTTGCTGATCTTTTCCAGATGCCCTTCCGCTGTGTAGGTGTATTTTACCGTACCGAGTACCCGGTCATGCCGTTCGGTCAGTCTTCCTAATAAGTCATACCGGTACGATATTTCGTTCTTCCCTTCCGTGGTGATCCCGGTAATATCACCTGCCGGGTTGTACCGGTACTGCCGGGTGCTTCCGTCTGGATGAAGGACTTCGGTGATTCGGGGTCCGTCCCTCCGGTACTCACGGCGGAACCCCTCCTGGTCGGTCCGGGACACCAGCCTGCCCATCCCATCGTATCCGAATCTGACCGTCCCGCCGTCCGGATAAACCCGTTTTACGCACTTGCCGTGATCTCCGTAGTATGACCGGGTAATTCCGCCGAGGGGATTTTCGTACCGTATACAGTTCCCCGATCTATATTCCCAGACGGAGACACCTCCCCGGGAATTCTCTTTCCGAATTAGACGGCCCGACTTATCATACCCGTATCCGGTAATACCTCCGCCCGGATCGGTAACCTCGGTGACCCTGCCGCAGCCGTCATACCGGAACCTTCTGATCCCGCCTGCGGAAAGCAGCCTTTCTTCGGTACAGTTCCCCCGGCAGTCGTACTCGAATTCGGTAACACACCCGTTTTCCGTTTTCCGGATAATCCTGCCGCAGCCGTTGTACTGAAGCTCCAGACTAATGCCCGAACCTTCCGCCCGTACCTGATTGTGCCGCGTGTCGTATCCGAATGTCACGGTTGATCCGTTTTTTCCGGTATACGAAATCATGTCGCCTCTTAGGCTGTAACTCCATTTTTCCGTTCCTCCGGCAGGATCAACAGCGCCGGTTAGTCTGCCCAGAGAATCATACACGTAGGTGTATCTGCCGCCGTACGGATTTACATATCCGGTACAGTGCCCGTAATCATCATAGAAGAACGCTTCCCGGCCTCCGCTGTCATAAAGAATCTTTTCCAATTGTCCATCAGGGCCGTACCGGTATTCAGTCAACCGGTTTTCTTCATCGGTGATTGTCTTTATGTTCCCGTTTCGGTCACGGGAAACCGTTAAACGGCCCCGCCACGAATTAACTTCTTCCGGAAACGCTGTAGCGCCGTAATCGAAATACACAGTCCGGCCTTGTAAGTCGGTTGCCCGGATCATCCTCCCTTCCGTGTCAAATTCTCTTTCAAGGATTTCACCGGACGGCAGATAAACCGCGGTACGGTTATTCCGGGAATCATATGTAAACGCGGTGACATTGCCGCAGCCGTCCCGCAGCCGGATTAAATTACCCCGGCTGTCGTATTCCCGGGCAGCTTCCGTGCCGTCATCGTACCGTCTGCGAATTTCCCGGCCCCGGTTATCGAAATAGTACCGGATCCGGTTACCGCATTTATCGGTAAAACAGGCCGATCCGTCCGCTTCGGAATACTCGTACGTTTCGCGGTACCCTTCCTCGTCGGTGACCCTCCGGACGCGCCGGGGTTCATGGGCGGTGTATTCATAGGTGATGGAAGAACCGTCTTCCCGGGAGATTTGTGTTAGATAGGGTCCGGTATAGGAAAATAATACGGTCACTCCCCCAGGATCAGTTACCGAGGTGAGTCGATGTTCCGGATCGTAACCATATATGTAAGCCCTGCCTCCCGGTCCGGAAACTTCTGTTATAAGTCCGAATTTATTCTTTTTTATCCGGCACCGGTTTCCGAAGGGGTCGGTTATTTCTTCCAGTTCTCCCGAAGCACCGTATGTATAGAGGTACGCTTTACCGGTGCTTTTTCTGTCGGCCGTCAGTCTTCCGAATTTGTCAAAATATTCCCGCGCAGTCTGTTTTTTTTTCAGGGTGATGGTCCCGTCTTCCAAAATTATTCCGGTTTCAGCACCGCTCTGACTCCGCAGAACTGTTTCTCCGGGGAGGAATCTGGCAATCCCCTCGCCTTTCGGCTCTGCGGATAAATCTACATCTCCTAAATAGTAGATAACCGGAGTTCCGGCAGCGTCAATATAGGTTATGGTCCCGGTACCGGTCCATGAGAGTGACGGGTCAGAACCGGAAGGAAGGGTATACCGGTTGAGCTGCCCGATATAGCGGGAGTAGTTCTCCTCCTGGGTAAACCGGCTGATGGATTCGTCAGTTTCACTTCTCAAGTCATCTATTACAGCGAGACGGCAGGTTGACCCGGATAGCAAATCCCTGTTCTCCCCCGCCGCTGTAAGCCGCCGAAAGATTTCGGATTTATACAATCCGAACACCTCAATCTCACTCAGGAGCCGCTCGTTCACCGGCGGCCGGGTTTCGGCAGCTATTATCGTCTCAAGCGCTTCTATTGTTTCTTCTATCTGTTCCAACCGGTCGCGGTAAAACGAGATAATATCATCAATGACGGTAAAACCGCGGGAATACATACCGAAGGCATCGTCTTTCTTCCGATCAAGTTCTTCCGACAGTAATTCAGAAAGCTCCTTCTTTTGCCCGCTTCCCGGATCATGGCCGAAAATGATGCGGCGGTCTCCACCGAATGCCCAGGACTCGCCAAACGAAATTCCAGTCCGGATAAAGCTGCCGTAACTCCGCAGTACAGGTATTCCCCGTCCCTCCGTTACGTCTTCCTGACTGAACCAGAGCTCACCGGTTGAAACACGCACCGGATCACCGGTCAGGGGAGAGTTATACCCGTCACCCCTTTCCTCTGCATGTTCTATGGAATCAAGAAGAAGCTCATCCATTTCCCTGCACTGATCGAGGAAATCTTCGTACAGATCAACACTTTCCTTCTCCGCTGTCTTCATTTTTTCGTCAAGCTCTTCCGGATCCGGGAATCCCGCTTCACCGGGATCATCTTCAAGGAAAAGGGAGATTTCGGACGGAGGTGTACCTTCGGAAATAAATACCGTTTCCCATTCTGCCGGATAACTTTTTACAACCGGAGGATTATATTCAACCCATTCAACGATCTCCTCGTATTCGGCATAGTACCCCCAGGTAATATGAAATATTCCGCCTTCTGTATACCAGAAGTATTCGTATCCCTCCTGTTCAAGGTTCAGTAAGTATTCATCACTGAATCCGCCGGGGTCGCTTGTTGTATCCTTTCCCGCCGTGACCCAGCCTTCTTTTATCACCGTTGTAACCCATTCACCTTCTATCACCTCTTCATATGCTTCCTTAATCAGTATTTCGATGGGATATCCGCCGTCCCCCGCTCCCGCGGTCAGCGGATTGAACAAAAAATAGGAAAGTATTCCGCAGATAAACAAGTAATAAAACCGCATAAATCCTCCTTATTCATACCAGATACGGTACAGAAAACCGGGTCCCTCGGGATAACAGGGAACCCATTCTGAATCACTCACAAAAGCCATCGGAATCTCCACGGGAAAGTTTCTGAAGTACTCCGGATAATGCCGGGCGGGAAATCCTGAAGGATCAAGGGGTACAAGGTGTACCGAAAGCAAGCCAAGGGGACCAGGCATCTCATGATGGGCGCCGCCGAAAAGGAGAGCCCTGTCCAATACCCGGAGGAGTTCATCCGTTTTTGGTTTGATTTCGGGGAATTCCTCGGCCAAAAGGGAGCATAGATGCTTGATGTCAAGATTCAGATCCCCGGGGATTTCATAAAATCCCGCGGTTCGCCGGAACAGTACCGTCCGGATCCGGTCTCGGGCGTCCGGCTCGGCGCAGATGCTGTAGAGGAGACCGGCAAGCTCATTAAACCGGACTGCCAGCTCATCAATCACAGCTAAATCAAAAACACCGTACGCGAATCCCGGATAGGAGCCGTACCGTTCCAGGCATACTTCACCGGCAAGAACTCCCGCCGATTCGGCACTGATCTCTCCGGAACCGCTTAATCTGGAAAAATATTCACCGTAGGGAATACCTTCTTCGGGCATTCGGCCTTCCGGGCCGGCCATTACCCGGGAGATATTCCGGAGCTCGTAAGCGGTTTCGATCATGCCGGCATAACTCGCGTCGAAGACAATCAGGTCCGGACCGATTCCCGCCAAGGCCCGGGATATTTCCGGAATATCAAGCCCGTCTCCCCGGGCGGCAACATCGGGACAGTAGGTTTTTTCTCCCCCGGTTACTCCCGCCGGTCTTATTCCCGATCCGTGACCCCAGAGAATCAGTCCGTATTCTTCGGCGGGAAATGTTTCCCGGCCGTACCGCAGAAACTCCCGGAGTACAATAGAGGATCCAAGATTCAGTTCCGTGCCGGGGGGACAGAAGGGGGCATTCCGGACCGTTTCGAGTCCGTCCGGTGTTTTCAGAAGAAGTTCCGTCGATCCCGGAAACCTTCTGTCCGATAGAATGAGTATGGTAATTTGTTCCGGCTGAATTGCCGCGTTTTCTATTTCGTCCAAATCCGCGGCAGCCTGGTCTTCCAAATTGTTATCGCCGCTCATGTAGATAAGGATGGTCATTTCGGGTATCTCTTCCGGCTCTTCTTCGGGCGGAGGTTCTTCATCGGGTTCTTCCGGCTCCGGTTCCGCCGGATCTTCCGGAAGCGGCTCAGTATCAGCGGGCAGTTCTGTCCGGTCCAAAATCCTGACGCCGCAGGAAATACATACTGCCGCGATAAGGATGACCGCAATAAGGGCGAGTTTATTCATGGACCGGCTCCCGCAGGGTGATCATTCCGGGGTATATACACAATCCGAAAATATCGTCCCAGGTATCTTCTCCAAAACAGATCCGGGAAATTCTAAATTGATCGACCGTGGTTTCTGAGAGTATTTCACCGGTATATTCCAACGGAATAATTCCGGTAAACTCACTCTCCGGCGGTATCGACCCGCTGTAGCTGAACTTTCTAGACAGATGTAAATCCGGTACATGTTCTTCTTTGCCGGGATACAGATAAAAGGAACCGGAAAAACCGGTAATGGTACGGGAATCCCGATTGCGGATTGTATAGGAAATGAACGCCTGATCCGTTTCAATCAATGATGCCTTTGAAAATACCAGAGGGGGGTTCGGGACATAACCGCACCCGGAGAACATCACAGAGAGCAGTCCGCAGAAAAGACTCAAAACGGCTTTCTTCCGGAACATAAAACGGCCTCCTTTCCGCGAACCTGTTCGGGGGAAAGAACAGGCCGCGGCAAAAATGTTTTCTTCACTTTTATTTACCGTTTCGGGATGGAGAAAAATTCAAAATTGATTAAAAAAGTTTTTTGATTATTGCGGAATTAGACAGTAAATCCCGGTCAAGCCCTTATGTGATATAGAAGCTGGCATGCCTATACATAACACGGAAAAATAAATCGGATTGACCGGAAATTGCGGAATTAAGTGGTTTTCTGCTCCAGCCCCGTCAGGATAAACCGGATAAACTGCCGGGTTTCGTTTTTCAGATCTTCCGGCGGAACAGGCAATGAGTATAATTCCCGGTCCAGTACATCCCGGTATGAAAAGTTATACTTATCACCAAGGTAATCTTCGAATTCTATGGATAGATGGATAATGAGCAGAGCCGCTGTTTCAATATCCAATCCGTCTCTTAATTTTCCCCTTTCCTGGGCCCGGGCAAGAACCTGGCGCATCATATCATTTGCCTGCCCCAGGAGTCCGGCTGATATATCCGAAAGCACGGGATCGGAACGTTCCCTGGCGTTCCTGTAGAGAATACCGCTGGTGCGGGGATGACTCAGGTTGTATTCCATACTGCTGTAAAAGAGGACTTCAAGCACATCATACAGGGAGTCTTCCTCCGGTTTCAGGAGGGGGGCAAGATAAGCCAATTTTTCCCGCGCCGCGTATTCCACGAGATAGGAATAAAGATCCTTTTTGTCCCGGAAGTACTGATATAGACTCCCCTTCGGGATCTCCGCGTCCTGAACAATCTTGTCGAGAACCACCGAGGGATAACTGTATTTGGCAAACTCTATCAGCGCCGCGGATATTATCCTTTCTTTCTTATCTTCAGGTAAATGGAAAAATGTTTCTGTGGGCATACCGGGAATATTACAAAAAAATGACCGAAAAGTCACTTTTTTTTTGAAAATTATTGACAGCAGCGGCGGAATACATTAGATTGTGACCATACAGTCATATGACCGATAAGTCATATGACTCAAAGGTCATAGAGGAAGGATTATGCCGAAAGAGACATTCATAAACTTAGATGAGGGCAAAAAGACACGAATCCGGGACGCCGCGGCGGCCGAGTTCGCGGCCCGGGGTTACAAGGGAGCTTCCGTGGGCAGGATTGCCCGGGAAGCTGGAGTCGCGAAGGGCAGTATGTATCAGTACTTCGAAAACAAGGAAGCCTTGTTCAATTATTTGATCGACTCCTCCATGGAGATGAAACTCGCCTTTTTCCGCTCCCGGGGAACGGAGATAACCGGAGATAATTTTTTCAAACGGCTCCGGAGTCTGATAATTCTCGGTCTTGAGTTCGCGAGACTTCATCCTGACCTGCAGCAGATCGGAGAGAGCCTCCTGAAGAAAGATGTCCTCCCCGCCGCGGTTTCGGAGCGGATCGATGCAAAATTGAAAGTCAAGAGTGATGAGATTTATCGGACAATGATCCTGTCCGGAATTGAGGAAGGAGATATCCGGAAAGATATCGACCCCGCCCTCGCCGCCTTCGCCGTAAATTCGGTGATGAAGGGCATGGGCGAGATGATCATGGGTGAACGGTTATCTGATGAAGAGATCAAATCCCTAAGCGGTTCGGTAACGGATTTTATCCGCAGGGGGATAGAAAAGGAAAAGGAGAAAATTGATGATTAATGTGAAAAATCTGTATCATGATTATGAAGGCAAGAAAAACTACGCGGTGGAAAATGTTTCGTTTACTATCGAGCAGGGGGAAATATTCGGTTTCCTCGGACCGAGCGGCGCGGGGAAAAGCACTGTCCAGGGGATAATGACCGGATTACTGCCGCTTCAGCAGGGGACAATTACCTACGGGGGAACATCAATCTCCCGGCAGTCCAAAAGTTTCTTTAACCGGATCGGAGTCAGCTTCGAGCATCCTAACCTGTACCTTAAGCTGACCGGTCTGGAAAATCTTAAATTTTACGCCGGGCTCTTTTCGGTTCCCACGGAAGATCCGGCAAAGCTGCTCAACATGGTAGGACTAAAAGCAGCGGCATACAAAAAAGCAAAATCATACTCAAAGGGAATGAAGCAGCGTCTCGTGTTCGCCCGGTCCGTGATAAACCGGCCGGATATTCTGTTTTTGGATGAGCCCCTGTCCGGACTCGATCCTACCACAGCCGCGGTTATCAAGGACATTATCCGGAAAAAGAAAGAGGAAGGATGCACCATATTCCTAACCACCCATAACATGTTCGTGGCGGAAGAACTTTGCGACCGGGTTGCCTTTATTAATGACGGTAAAATTGTGGCCATGGACGCCCCGAAGGAACTAAAGCTTGCCTACGGCGAACGGTCCGTTCGTGTGGAATACAAAAACAACGGGTCCGCGCCGGCGGAAGAAGTACTGTTCCTGGACCGGCGGGAAGACACGGAACGGTTTCAATATCTCTTAGCGCAGAAGGAAATACGGACGGTTCACTCCCAGGAAGCGACCCTGGAACAGATATTCATGAAACTGACCGGAAGGGGGCTCGAATAATGAAGCGGTTTATAACGTTATTAAAACAGGATTTTACCGTTTCCTTTAGAAACGGACATATATGGGTGATTCTTCTCCTCCTGGCAGTGATGATTACACTGGTCTACGTTATTCCGGAAAATATCAACACGGGGCACCGGGAACTCTTTCTCGACAGCACCGACTCCGGCTGGATATCGGAGAAACTCCAAGCCGCCGGAGTCGGCCGGGAAGCGATCTATCAGGATCGAGAAGGGATGATGGAAAAGCTGGAAGCGGAATCGGGAATGATAGGGGTAATCGCGGAGGGTTCCGCCGGCGATCCCCGTTTTACCTTTGTCTATTACGGTGATATTCCGGAACAGAATTTGAACCTGCTGAAAGGCAGCATTGAATATGTCCTGGGAGAATCTGATACTCCGAAGTTCACTGTTGAATACCTCCGCTCCAAGGCTGATCCTGTACCCATGAATCTGTTCGGGATTCCGGTGTTTATTGTGTTTGAGGTAGTCCTCCTGGGTTTTCTTCTCGCGGCAGTACTGATTTTCCAGGAGAAACAGGAAGGATCTATCCGGGCTTACCGGGTGAGCCCGGGAGGAGCAGCGGGGTATCTCATATCGAAAACCCTTCTCTTTATGGTCTTGAGTATTTTCTACGGAGGCGTGCTCATAGCAGCATCTCTCGGAGCCGGAGTCAATTACGGGAAAGTTATCCTGTTGATCTGTATGGCTTCAACTCTGATGACCATGCTGGGAATTCTGGTGGCGTCTTTTTTCAACGGTTTATCGGACTGGTTTATAATCGGGCTGATAGTCCTCATCGGGAATATTCTGCCCTTTTTCAGTTACCTGATACCCAGCTTCGCGCCCGCTTACATTAAATGGATCCCATCGTATCATCTTATCTTTGCCATGAGGGAACTCCTCTTCCCCACCGGCGGAAGCGGGGCGTTCATGAAAGCCTTTACCGGGCTGCTCTGGCAGAACGGCATCGTGTTCATCGCGGCACTCTTTGTAGTAAAGCGGAAGCTGATGAGTGAACAGGGATTGTTTCATATTTCACGGAAGGAGAGTACTCGTTATGCTTAAAAGGATATACACATTTCTAAAACAGGACTTGGTAAATTCGTTGAGAGACAACATCCTGCTTTACATGATCATCGCGCCGATTCTGCTGTCTTTCGGAGCCAAACTGTTCATGCCTCAGGTGGCGCACACCACAGCCCGGATCGTTGTATCGGACAATGTACCTGAGGAGGTACGCGCCAGAATCGGGCAATACGCCGAAGTGACTGTTTTACCCGGGCCGGAACAGGTGGTCGAACGGGTTAAGGCAAGCGATGATGTAGGCGGAGTTATTTCCGAGTCAGGAAGTTACCGGGTAATTATGGAAGGTAACGAGTCTGCCGACGCGGAGGAGGTTGCCCGGATTATCCTTTCCCGTGCCTTGGCCGGGGAGACAGCCGGGGAGTACACCTATCTGAAAGCGGGAGACAGGGATTCTTCACTGATCCAGTATACCACGGTTCTGCTCATTATGATGGGTGCCTTGATCGGCGGACTTGTGGCATCGTTTAACATGATAGAAGAAAAGGAGAACCGAGCCGTAAAAGCGGCCGCGGTTTCACCCCTCCGGACCGGTGAATACGCCCTCTCCAGGGGCCTGTTCGCTCTGCTTGTAAGTCTGATTATCACCGTATTCTCCACGCTTATTCTCACCGGGACGGAATCATTAGGGGATGTACTATTAGCGTTTCTTTTTACCGCGCCCGTTCCCCTGATCCTTGCACTGATCGTGGGCGGTTTTGCTGACAACCAGATTAAGGCTTTGGCGATTTTAAAGATCCTGCTGATCGTATACCTGACTATACCTGTGGTCAGCATTTTTGTAGCGGAGAAGTGGCAGTTCTTCTTCTATCCCCTTCCGAACTATTGGGCTTTCAAAGTATTTGAATCGGTTCTGGTGGAGGGAGCGGAAACGGCAGGCTTTTGGTTTTCATCCGCGGCAGCCGCCGTCCTGGGCGCCGGGGCTGTGGGTGCTTTAATGCCTATTGTAGGCAGAAGGAATTTCCGTGGATAATATAATATATACATATATTATATTTATATAATTTTTAAACATATTAGTTTAGAAAAAATTATTTGTTATAGGAGGATAATATGGAATGGTACTGGTGGGTACTTATCGGAATCGGCGTAGTTGCTTTAGGCTGGCTCAAACTTACCGTGTTTAACCGAATTATGAAAAAACGGAAAGAACAGCCGGCTGAGGAATAACCCGCCCAAACTAAGGCCAAGGGCTGCCAAAAAACTTTGGCAGCCCTTTTTTCGCCCATCACTCTTGCCGGTCATCAATTAGTTTAAGGCAAAACTGGAAGCCGTCATCAGACAGCATTTCCCGGTGAACACCTTGTGGGATTTAACTCGACTTCAAGTCCGAGAAGCAGCAGCTGAGGTTGAAGTGAACCAGTTACATTCGTAATCGAATCCCGGGTATAATGGTATCATGCAAAAAGGCAGGATATCGGTAACAGCGGCCATAATAATGGAAGGCAGGGATATCTTCGTTGCCCGTCGAAACATGAACCAAGTCCGGGGCGGCAAATGGGAATTCCCGGGAGGGAAAGTGGAAGCGAATGAAGCACCACAGGATGCTCTCCGGAGAGAGCTCCGTGAAGAATTTGATTCGGAATCGGAAATTCGATCCCATGCCGTCACCGTTCAGCATCAATACCCTGATATCACCATCCTGCTCATCTGCTATTGGGCCCGGATCGAAAAAATTCCTGAAGTACTGAACGCGCACAGCGCCGCACAATGGATCAGCCCGGAAAAACTATTTTCCCTGGACTTGGCCGCGGCGGACCGCAAGGCGGCCGAATTACTTTTCCGGAGTTAAGATGACCCTGGGAATGATACTTGATATAACAGGTCTGTTACTAGCTTTTTCAGGATTTACCTGGTCACTCATGTTCTTATTGAAAGGGGGAGAAAAATGGCTGTTCGGCTACTGTCTTGCAGCGGGGAACGCGTTATTCTATCTTGCCCTTGAACTTTTTATTTACGGATCTTTTCACGTTTTCGTTTCCCAAAACAATAGTGGGATTGTGTATTTATATTTTTTCCTGCGCACGGCGCTTCTCATAACTCTTCCCTATTTCGTTTTTACCCTCTTCCGGGAATCAACAAATCAATTAAGAAAGGCATTGATTCCGTTTTTTGGGTTCTTCTTTTTAAACTCGGCGGTTTTGATACTTGCTGTGACAACGAAGCTGGAAACAGAATACAAACAGATCGCTATAGCCGTGAACAGAATTTCACCTATTCTCCTGGCAAGCCATATCATCTATTACACCATAAATCGAAAAAACTTTTTCATCGGATCTGCAGGAAAGATAAACATGATATTTCCTGCCGGAGGGCTTGTGTTTATGTTTTTCTACACATATGACACGGTGATGATCTTGTCCGGAAAAGATACCATGACCAGAGGAGCTTTTTCTCTATCCCTGCTGCTTTACGGAATATGGAATCTGGTGTTCTTCTGGTTTCTCTTAAAACATCTGATTGTAATACCGGTGTATCACGATATCAAAAAGCTCGACAAGATACTTCCGGATGAAGACAAACTGACACCGCGGGAGCGGGAAATACTGGACCGTGTTATTCAGGGCAGGAGTAATAAGGAGATCGCCCACGGGCTCAACATTACAGAAAGTACCGTAAAAGTTCATCTATCCGGATGTTTCCGTAAGTTCGGCGTTCACTCCAGGGTGGAGCTGATGAACAGACTGTACGGTGTGGATCAGAAAACCAAAATCTAAACTAAAGTTTAGGAGCCGATATCGGATATTCGGAGGATCCTGCAGTAGCTTTTGAGTGCATGGAGGATAATGATGAAAAAAATACCAAACAGAGAATTATCATTCGGAATTACTGTTATTGTTTTGATCCTGTCGGTCATCACCAGCTGTACCCTGTTTGAAAAACCGGAATTCACCGTGTCCGGGACGGCCTTTGACGGCGTAACTGGGAACCCCCTGGAGGGAGTTACGATTATCTTTGGTGATGAAACAGTTACAACCGACGGAGCGGGAAGATTCAGTTACACGTATGAATCCGCCGATCCGGTTTCGGGTATGCTCGCGATTTATAAGTACGGGTACCAGTTCCAGATAATGGAAAACGTGGAAATAGCGGTGGAGGATAACCCGGAATATCAAATCGCGATGACACCGGACGATACCGGGAATTACACAACTAAAGAGGTGAGTTTTACCCTTACCGACACAGGCACTCCATTGGCCGAGAAAACAGTGGCTTTTATCATTGTGAATGAACAAAGCGGCACGTATTTACAGACCGGAGAATGGATTTTCGGAACCCAGCAGACCGACATATCCGGTGAAGTTACCATCAATACGCCGGTATTCGGTACGGACTGTATGGTTGCTGTCCAGATGATGGAGGACGGCGATCCCCACCCGGTTTTTTCCTACTGGTATCACACCGGTATTGACCTCAGCGGAACCGCTCCGGTTACGGTCTCCCTGGTAAAACCCCCGCTCACACCGGTTACAATGACAGGGTCAACAGAGAACTTGGTCATAGGACATCTTTTTAAAGAAGAAACCGAAGGAACAGCAGTGATTCCGTATTATTTCATGAACATTCTGTTTACGGACAGTGATGATACAATCAACCTTTATCTACCCGCCGATTCCGGAGATACCTACGCCTACACCTACTACAACGGTTTTATCGGCGAAAAGGACAGCGAAACCGGCGCGGAAACAACCCGAATGCAGGTAACTGCACCCGCGGCAGTACCTGCGTCAAACGTGATCACCCTGCCCGAACTGCCCGATACTCCGTCGCTGCAGGCTGTAGCCGGTTCAAGCATCAATTATACAGCAAGTACACGCACCATCTCCTTTACCGATCCGAATACCGAAACAAACTCATACGAGCTGCTGTTTCAGGGAAAAGATTCGGAAAGCAATCGGAAAAGGGGAATCCTGTTATTGGAAAGCGAAAGTTTTGTTTTCCCTCAGGATTTTATCGATACCATGATTGCCCCGGCAGTCACGGAGGGATATACATTTGAAGTAACGGTAAAAGCCCGGCACCTGAATCCCCCGGATTTTTCTATTATGCTGTCTCAGTATCAGCCGGAAATGACCGGTTTCGCCATGGTGGAAACGGCGGACACGGAAACTCTAATCGATGAAGAGACTTCCAGGCTTACTCCGGTTTTCCAATAAGGGTTCCTTTTTCCAGCTGTTCCAGGAGCTTCCGGTACTCCAGGGAGACGCAATTGCCGGCAAGCTCCTTGAAACGGCTTTCGCCCTGTTCTGTAAAAAAGGAGCGTTCCCGCTGTCCCGGAGTACCCGTAACAAGGATACACCGGGCAGCCCGGGCCGCTAAATCCAGATTTCCCGTATTCCCCGGTCCCACGGGAAATTGGCACAGAAGTGTCAGGTCGGCGTTCCTGATCAACGATTCACCGGCAGAGACATCATCCGGGGTTATCGGCGCGAAAGGGTCTACCGCCGCGTGCTTTATCCCCAGGCTGCTCCATAACTGGGCATCCGCGTCGTACTGATGTGCGATCCCGCCGGTCACGGTATAACCAAGCCGAAGCAGCTCCCTGGTAAGGTTGACCGCGCTGCCGGCGCCGCCGATCAAATGTACCGTTCCCTGTCTTCTCTTCTTGATTGCAGGGATCACGTTTACCACCAAACTGCCGGTCGCGGTGTTGCGGGACACCGCCGTTTCGGTGCCGTAGACGGCATCAAGAATTTCCGGCTTCAGAACAGCTTCCGGCGGACCCTGAGCGGCAACTTCTCCCCGGGACAGCAGGAGCAGCCTGCTGCAGTATTGGGAAGCCACATCCAGGTTATGCACCGCGGCGATAACCGCTTTCCGTTCCCCCGTAAGCTCCAGGGCCATGGAAAAAAACTGATCCTGATGACGGATGTCCAGGTTTGAAGTCGGCTCATCCAGAATCAGAATCCTGCTCTCCTGGGCCAGTACTTTTGCGAAAAGAACAAGCTGGCGTTCTCCGCCGGACAGCTCGTTGAAGTACCTGTTCTCGAGATGAGACATACCGACATATGATAACGCCCGGCGGGCAGTTTCCAGATCGTTCTCCTGCTCCCGGGAAAACCGGCCTCGATATGGATATCTTCCCATCAAAATTATATCGATCACAGGATAGGGAAACGAAGTAATAACGTCCTGAGAAAGATAGGCGCAGAGCTTGGCCCGTTCTCTCGGCTTTATTTTGGCAATCGGTTTTCCGGCGAGTTTGACCCCGCCCCGGGTTGGAGCATACAGACCCAGCAGGAGCCGGAGGAGCGTAGTCTTTCCCGCGCCGTTCGGTCCGATAAGCCCGAGAAATTCCCCTTCCTGAACGGCCAGGTCTACGCCGGAGAGGATGGTGTTTCCGGAAACAGTGAAACCCAGATCCTCCGCGGTAATAACAGGTTTATGACTCACAGAGACCGCACCCCCTTCCGCTGATACCGGATTATGAGCGCCAGGAAGTAGGGACTGCCCAGGATAGCGGTGATTATACCTACCCGTATTTCGAAAGGCGGAATGAGCACCCTTCCAAGCAGGTCCGCCAGAATCAGCAGGACACCTCCCCCCAGCGCGGAAGCAGGTAATAAAACGCGGTGATCAGGACCAACGATAAACCGGAACAGGTGGGGGATCAGAAGTCCCACAAACCCCACGGGGCCGCCGATGGCGATGGCCACCCCGGTGACAACAGCGCTGATGCTGAGGATTATCCGTTTAGTCCTTTCCACATGCATTCCCAAGGAATGGGCATGCTCTTCACCCAGGGCAAACATGTTAAGATCCCGGGCAAAAAAGAACAGCGCTCCGGCACCTGCCATAAGAAAGGGAAGCGGGATGATAATATGTTTCCACATCCTCCCTTCAAAACTGCCCATGGTCCAGAAGATGAACTGGCTTACTTCATACTGCTTTGAAAACAAAAGTACCGCTGAAACCATCCCGTTGAAGAAGGAAGACACCGCCAGACCGGCCAGAACAACGAAAAGAAGGGAAGTTTTACCTTTATAACTAGCGATCGCGTAAATAAGAAAAGCGGCGGCAATAGCGCCGGTCATGGCCAAAAACGGAAGAAAGAGCGCGCTTACCGTATAAAGTCCGGTAAAGATCGCGATTACCGCGCCGAGACTGCCGCCGGCGGTTATCCCCAGGATGTCCGGGCTCGCCATGGGATTTCGGAACAGCCCCTGCATCACCGCTCCGCACATTGAAAGAGTGGATCCCACAAGAAAAGCGGTCAGCGTCCGGGGCAGCCGGATATGCAGGGCAATAACCAAATCTCTCGGGACCGGTTCGGCAATTCCCCGGAATCCTATCAGGCGCAGCAGCTCTTTAATCAGGGTAAGGGGAGAAACCGCCACCGCGCCGAACCGGACCGAAGCGGCGGCGGATACAATTAAACCGATAATGAGAACAGAGAAGATTATATTATTCTTCCTGCGGTCCTTCTTCAAAACTTTTCAGGATATGCCTTTTCTGCGAGCCATTCGACGGCGTCAACAATGTAATGACTGGTAGTCGTCTTGAGCCGTTCCGGCATCATGTAGATCCGCTTGTTTCTTACCGCGGAGAGAATCTTCAAGGCGGGATCCTTGATGGTCTGGTTGTAAAACGCGTCCGCGCCGTCGGGATCGCCGTAAACCCAGCCCGGAAGTATCAGGATATCGGGATCGAGTTCGATCAGCTTTTCCTTGCTCAACGGTACCTGGCCCCAGTCGTTCACCGGCAAATGTCCGACGCCGTTCTTGAGACCTGCCTTAACAACAATTTCATCCCAGGATGTACCCATGCCCTGGGCTGCGCTCCATACGGTGTAATCGATAACTTCAGGCTGTTCCTTTTCCGGGATGCCGGAAACTTTATCCGCTACATTTTTCAGGCGGCGGTCCATGGAGGCAAGCAGTTTTTCCCCCTGGTCCGTTTCTCCCACCGCTTTCGCTACAGTCATTATTTTTTCCTGGATCTCATCGATAGTCAGTCCGCTTGAGACAAGAAAAATTGTAACGCCGGCATTCCGGAGCTGCTCGATTTTATCGGCGTCGCTCCAATTTGCCACGAATACCAGGTCGGGTTTCAGCGATAGAATGACCTCCACATTCAAAGTGACTTTGTTAGGGACTCCTGCGGCTTTATTCGGAATGTTGGAAATCTCCTCATCCTCGGCAAAAGCGGTAACCGCAACGATTCTTTCTGCCGGAACCAGTTCAAAAAGCACATCGTCGGTAAACAGCGTTACCGATACGATCCTCTCGGGCTGCTCCTGAATTGTAACCTTTGTGCCGCCGTCGTCGGTCATGGTCAGTGGGAAACTGCCTTCTCCGGAAAAAGCCGGAAGAACAACAAAGGCTAATAAAATAACAAGTAGTGATAATAATTTGGATTTCATGTGAATCCTCCTGTAATTTAGCTTCGCGTACAGGCTTCCGGTGTAACCGGATGAGTTGCCTCTCTTTAACGCGGGATTCTGCCGTCTCCTGGCTTCCGGGTCTTCCTTCCGCTTCTCCTTCCCGGTTTCCCAGTGGGTCATTGAAGCGGTTGTCGCCGGTTACAGTGGCGCGTCCGCGGCGGATTTTCACCGCCTTCCGTAACAGAACCAGGAGAAAAGTACTACGCGATGATTATGATTGTCAAGGATAACTCAAGGATAACATTCGCCGGGCCCGAGAATTTCCGGATAATACGCTCTCAACTCCCTCCTGGACCGGAAACAGAGCGCGCATTCATCGGGGAACCAGCCGGCGGGCGCACAGCCCTTTTCTTCGGCCAGACGGTACAAACCCTTCGGACCTTCTTCAGCCAAAGCGGACAGCACCCGATTATTTTCCGGCCGGTATTCTTCCATTATCTGATTCAGTGAGCGGTCCCTTACGTTCCCGATGATGATTCCGTAGCAGATAAGCACGTTTCCGTAGGGGTCAATCCAGAGCATCTTCGGATCGAACGGTCCGGTCTCGCCTAAGCAGCAGGATAGATCCCTGCAGAGTCCCTGGGGTATCTCTCCGGTACCGGCTCCCTTACGGGAGGCGCCTTTCCCGATGTTCCGCACCGCATTTTCCGCTAAAGGCAGTCCGCTTTCCCGGGATGCCTGCCGGGCCAGTTCGAGGGATTCCGCGGAATCGCCGGAAGCCACGATCCAGCTGTGGTTCGTCATTCCCGCGTTCCTTACCGCCTTCGCGGCCGTAATCACCCGGTTGAGCGGGACCCACCGCTGATGATACACATCAACGCTGAAGGAGATCCCGTCCACACCTTGATCCGCCAACGATGATACAAGCTTCGCGGTCTCTCCGGTATCCCGAGCCCAATAGCCGTTGGTGGCGATTCCGATATGTCCCGGGTGATGCTCTCTGATTACAGAAATAATTGAAAGAAGTTCCGGGGGGTCTAAAAACGGTTCACCTCCTGAAAGGTGAACCCATTCAAGCGGACCGATCTCCAGGAAGGTTCTGCCTATCAGATGTTCCGCCAAATAGGGAGAATCGGAAACTCCGAAAAAGCAGTGACCGCACGACGCGTTACACCGGTATGTAGCGATAAAGGTGATTCCCTGTAGTTTCATGCTGCGGCATCATAACCGGCTTAAAACATTTCTGTAAAGTATCAATACCAGTTTTTTCGGCGGTATTCCTTGGGGAATATTTTTTTTATCTTATATCATATGGGTACTAAGGCAAAGATATCCGGGCTGGGCAGACCGCTTGATTTCTCCTATAAGACAAACGTGTGGATTGTTATTCTATCCGGGCTCGGGATCGCGGCCGGATTTATTTTCCGGCTGCTTTCCCGTGACCCCCTTGGTACGGCTGTCCTATTCGGGTTGGGCACCGGCGGGGCCTGTTTTTTAGGCTGGGCTTTAGCCAGGGAATTAGATCCCGACCATTCCTCTTCAGCGTTTCCGGCTGCTTTAGCCGCCGTCGCGGCTGTATTCGTTTTCGGTCTTCCCGGTTTTCTTCAGCTGTTTCTGTTTCTTATGCTCTTCCGGGGCATGAGCGGTATTACCGGCAGTGAAATGGGAATAGGCGATGCAGTCGTAATTTTCGGAATTAATGTATGGCTGATGTTTCTTGGCCATTGGTTTTTCGCGGCTGTTGCCGGTACCGGATTTTTGGTAACAGCTCTCCTTTCCGCCCGAAAATGGCCGGTGATTCCGGGGATCGTTTCCTTTTTGCTCATCATTATCCCGTTCCTCCTTGACCGGGACATCCCGGTCAGACCGGTTATCACCCTGCCCTACATTATCATCATCATGATTATCACCCTCCTTTTCGGATTATTTCTGGTTCTCCTTACCCGGATCATCACGAACACGGATGACGGAGAGAAACCGGTAAAACCGGGGCGGGTCAAAACAGCCGGTTTTTTCGGACTGATTTCCGCGCTGGCCGCGGCATTGATGTACGGGTCGGAAGGTGTGATCATGCTTTTTCCCATGTGGGCCGCGTTCCTTTTTGTCCCGGTTGTAAAATGGGGCATATCAATTTTCCGGCGTCCTGTATCCGAACAGACAGAAGAGCAGTACTGATATTCCCAGCAATTTCCCATGAAAAAAAGAAGCGGCAGTTTTCGATGTTAGAAATCGGTTAAATCGCCGGAAAGCTGTTGCAATTCAAGAGACGTATGCACATAATTGCATACGTGAAGAATGACATCTACACCATAAAATCAATCGCTGATCCCACACGGCTCCGGATTGTCCGCATTCTTTTCAAAACTCCTTCACCGCTGTGCGTGTGCGAACTCTCCGACATAATCCAAAAGCCCCAGTATGAAACGTCCCGCGCCCTCTCCCGGCTGAAGAGCGGAGAAATCGTCGCGGAGGAGCGGCGGGGAAAACTGCGGTACTACCGGCTCCGAAGGACGGAGCTTGTGAAGCGTCTCGCCGAATGTACCGCGGCGGTTGATTATACCGCCGAAGAAATTAAGCACGATTTTGACCGGCTGCGGTGGCGCCTGGATATCCGGCGGGACGGGATCTGCCGGATCACATATCCCAGAGACCGCAGTCCTAAACATTCGTATAAGGAGACAGGAATGGAAGACACAAGACCGAGAGTTCTTTTTATTTGCGTTCACAATACCGCTCGGAGCCAGATAGCGGAAGCTTATCTGAAAGAGTTGGCGGGCGACAGGTTTTACGCGGACAGCGCCGGGCTTGAACCGGGTGAACTTAATCCGTTTGTGGTAAAGGCTATGCTGGAGGACGGTATTGATATTTCCGGTAATCAAACCACCAGCGTTATGGACCTTTACCGGGAAGGTCACACGTACTCCTACGTCATTACCGTCTGCAGCAGAGAAGCTGAAGAGAAATGCCCAATATTCCCGGGCCCGGTGAACCGGATTCAATGGCCCTTTCCCGATCCTTCCGGGTTTACCGGAACCGACGAAGAGATTATGGAAAAGGTGCGGGAGATTCGTGATGCAATTAAAGCAAAGATATCAACCTTTATAGAACATAGGAGAAAATGATGAATAAAATAAAAATTCTTGCAATCTGTATCCACAACAGCGCCCGCAGTCAAATGACTGAAGAATATCTCAACAAGTACGGCAGAGACATTCTCGAAGCGGAGAGCGCGGGTATCGAACCGGGAACAATCAATCCGGTGGTCGCGGAACTCCTAAAGGAGGACGGAATAAATATCTCCGGCAAGGAGACCCGGAGCACCGCCTCTCTTCATGCAGCAGGCGCTTCCTACGATTACGTGATCGCGGTATGCGATCCGGAAGCATCCGAAAAATGCCCCCTTTTCCCTGCTGAAAAAAAGCGGTACCACTGGCCTTTTCCTGATCCTTCAAAGGCTGAAGGTACCATGGAAGAGAAGAAAGAATACATCCGGCCCATTCGGGAACAGATTAAGGAAAAGGTACAGGATCTCGTTGATGATCTGAGGCGGAACCATGACTGAATCACCTAACACAAATACCAGAAAACTCGGGGTCTTTGACCGTTTCTTAAGCCTCTGGGTAGCCCTGTGTATCGCCTTGGGCGTCGCGGTGGGTATCTATCTTCCCGGAATCCCGGACGCTTTGAGCAGATTTGAATACGCCAGCGTCTCCATCCCGGTAGCGGTCCTGATATGGCTTATGATCTTTCCGATGATGCTGAAGATCGACCTCCGGAGTATCATCCAGGCCGGGAAACGGCCGAAAGGATTAGCGGTAACGTTGGTGATGAATTGGCTGGTAAAACCCTTCACCATGTACGGAATCGCGTGGTTCTTCTTCCGGGTCGTATTTGCTCCGTTTCTCTCCGGAACAGAGGCCGCGGAATACACCGCCGGAGCCGTTCTCCTGGGAGCCGCGCCATGTACCGCCATGGTCTTCGTATGGAGTTATCTGACTCGGGGAAACGCGGGCTACACGCTGATTCAGGTAGCGGTTAATGATCTGGTTCTCGTTTTTGCCTATGCTCCTATTGTCATGCTGCTCCTTTCCATCAGCAACGTCCAGGTGCCCGCGGATACTGTTTTGTTTTCGGTTCTGTTCTTTGTGGTGATTCCCCTGACCGCCGCTTCTCTGGTCCGCGGCCTGGTTATTCGGAAAAAAGGAGCGGAGTGGTTCAACACCCGATTCCTTCCGAGTACCGGCAAGATCACTCCGGTGGGGCTCCTCATCACTCTGGTTATTATTTTCTCATTTCAGGGAAAAACCATCGTCAACAATCTGGCGCATATCGGTATCATCGCGGTTCCATTGATAATCCAGACACTCCTGATTTTTGGCCTGGCGTACCTCTGGGCATACAAATGGAAAATCGAGCACTGTGTGGCCGCTCCCGCTTCACTGATAGGGGCGAGTAATTTCTTCGAACTCGCCGTGGCGGTGGCTATCGGTCTGTTCGGACTTTCTTCCGGCGCCGTCCTGGCTACCGTAGTCGGGGTGCTGGTTGAAGTACCGGTAATGCTGCTCCTGGTGCGTATCGCCAACGCTACCCGGGACAAGTGGCAGAAAAAACCCGGAATGGCTCAGTGCGGGTAACCGTATACACGAAGGCTTTGATCGTATAAAATAACAGACGATGGATTTTATAGATTTTAATACGAAGGAAACGGCCAATTACCTGTTCCACTACCGGGCCGGTTCATTCGCCGAAGTAAATATTGAAGCTATTTCCTCGAAACAGGAGTATTGCAGGCAATATATCCTCCAGGTGTTGAACGTACAGCCGGATTTGCGGATAAAATATTACCTCTTTGATAACGCCGAAGAGGTCGGAAATGCCTACGGCGACAGCGATTCATGCAACGGTTTCTGCAGGGTCCCCGATTCTGTCTACGCGGTCTTCTCTCCGTCTCTGCAATGTACAGGATTTCACGAAGACGCGCATCTGCTGTCATATGCCGCCCTGGGCAGGCCCGAACCGGCGTTTATCCGGGAAGGCCTGGCTATGTTCTTTGACCGGACCTGGCACGGATTTGCCAATATTGCCTGGACGAAATTATACCTGGATACCGGTGTACTCGATGGTGTTGATCAGCTGCATCGGGATGAAGCATTCTTTGATATTCCTGACGGGCTATCCTACCCGGCAGCAGGAGCGTACACCGAATTTCTCATATCCCTCTACGGAATTGAGACATACAAATTATTCTATGCCGCCTGGAACACTACCGGAGAAGATCCCTATGGAGTGTTTGATAAATCCGCGGAAACATTATCCGCGGATTTTCTGAAATGGATCCAGTCCCTGAACATTATTACCGGCCACTTAGCCGAACGGACGGAAGCAGAATATTTATAACCGAGGGAGGAATCGATTATGAAAAAAGAAAACATGACCCCGAGAGAACGGGTACGGGCGGTGATGAAGGGAGAAACTCCCGACCGGATTCCCATGGATTACTGGGCTACCGGAGAAGCCACCGCGAAACTGATGAAACATATAGGCGTATCCTCGGAAGACGAACTATATAAAAAACTTCACATTGATAAGATCAGAAATGTCGGACCCGATTACAAAGGCCCTCCGGTAAGCAAAGAGGAAAACGTTTTCGGGTGCAAATTCGAAACGGTAAAATATGAGGACGGAACTTATCGGGAATGTGTATTTAATCCGCTTAAGGATTATCAATCTATAGAAGAAATTGAAAAAAACTATACCTGGCCGGAGAGCGATTGGTGGGATTTTTCAAGGCTTAAAGATAAGGTCGAGCCCCTCGGGGATTACCCGATTACTGCCGGGGGATCTGAACCCTTCCTTCAATACTGTCAGCTTCGGGGAATGGAGCAGGCATATATGGATATGGCTCTGAACCCGGAGATTGTTCATTACGGGCTGGATAAACTGTACGGTCTGGCTTATGAAAGTACGCGGAGAATATTTGAAGAGATTCCCGGGCGGGTGGATTTCTCCTATGTGGCAGAGGACATGGGATCCCAGACCGACCTTCTCTTCTCACCAGCCCAGATTGAGGAGTTTTTCATTCCCTGGATGAAAAAGATGATGGATCTGATCCATCAGAACGGAGGATATGTGTTTCATCATTCAGACGGTTCCATCAGAAAAATCCTTCCCCGGATGATCGAAACAGGAATTGATGTGTTGAACCCGATTCAATGGCGCTGTAAAGGAATGGAACGGGAAGCCCTTAAACGGGACTTCGGAGGTCAGGTTGTTTTTCACGGCGGCATGGATAACCAGGAGACCCTTCCCTTCGGGACAGCCGAAGACGTGAGGAAAGAGGTATTGTACAACCTGAATGTCCTGGGGAAGGACGGCGGATATATACTGGCTCCGTGCCATAACATCCAGGTGGTAAGTCCCGCCGAAAATCTGGTGACGCTTTACGAAACGGGATATCAGGAAGGCTGGTCATAAAATATATTTTAAAATACTGCCGTTAAAACAGCAAATCCCGGTCAACTCCTTTTGTGATTGAGAAGCGGCCATAATTTCATAT